>CAYPED010000054.1:0-6374 GCA_964409745.1 uncultured Staphylococcaceae bacterium
GGACGCATTTCTCTTCGTCGATGGAAGCGTAGCCATTGACATGGTTGACGGCTTTGATTTTGCAGGCTTGCTCGCATGGTCTTTGTCTATTGATGATGGCGCCGAACTGGCAGGCTTTGGCGCACATGCCACAGTTGACGCATTTGGTCTTATCGATGATGCAACGACGGTCTGGGCCGAAGGAAATGGCGTTGAATCTGCAGGCTTGCTCGCATCTTTTGGCGATGCAGCCACGGCACATATCGGTGACGGTCATGCCGCCGAATGGGCACTGGTCGCAAGCGGCTTTGATAACCTCTAAGAGGTTAGGGTTCTTTTTGTTTCCGCCTAAAGCGAGCTTGACGCGGTCTCTGACGATTTCTCTTTCCTTATAGACGCAGCAGCGATATTCGGCTTTTGGTCCCGGGGAAATCATATAAGGGATTTCGTCTTTATCTTCTTCCAATGTGCCATCCCAGTAGGATTTGCACACGGCTTTAAGTACGTTCCATTTGAGTTTCTGAACTAGTGTGTCGAATTTTTCAACGATCATGTTCATACCCTCCTTTAAGCGAGACTTGGTCTCAAGTTACATATTGTAAATGGTCGTTCACCTTTTTTGTATAAGGAAATGAAAGACCACCATATTTTATTAATATGAGGGGTATAATCGCAACTTAAAGAATCAGGGGGCGTCTTAGCCGTTAGCCTTGCGGTAATAGGTGTTTCGGCTATTGCCGGTTTTGATAATCAAATTCTTTTCGATTAACGAATTTAGGACTCTGATGACTTTATCTTTGCTAAAGCCGGTCAACCTTTCTAAGTCTGTTCTTAAATAATCCCCATTGGCACTCATCTTCTCTAAGAGGGCTTGTTCACATTTGGCTAAGGTGATTTCATTTTTGATTGGCAAGGTAACGCAAACATAAGAATCGGTGACATCGAAGGATGGCTTATCTTGGAAGCCTTCATAGGATTCGTTGATGCGTTTGATTCCCGTCGCGAAGGCCTCAACGATGTTCAATCGATGGAAAACATTCGCCAATATCGGGTTTCTTAAGTAGGAGAATCTTCCTTTCAAGAATGCTTCTTTTGACATTTCCGGCATCAATCCACCTGGCGAAGAAACGACTATTTTATCTTTGTGCATCTCGATTTTGGTGCTAGATCTCACATCCCAGGTACGATGGATAATCGAATTGGCCAGCACTTCTCTGAAAGCCTCATAAGGGATTAATTCATATCTTTGCCTGAGGCCTCCATCGATTTTTTCAATGACATATTCATCCTCAAATATCTTGAGTGCCTCGAAATATTGTTTTAGAAGCGATTTGTTGCCCAGAACGTATCTCTTTTTAAATTCGTTGATATTGTTGCCGAAAACAACGATATCGAGTCCTGAAAAATCATTGGAATCCGCCAGCAATTCAGCGGCGACGTTGTACCCTTGTTTGTTAAAGAGATTGAGGCTTTTTAAGGTATCCGTATTGAATTCCGATAAGTTCAAAGCGTTCTTTAGCTTTTCGCCCAAGAAAGAGAAAGATAATTCCTGGTTTTTGGCCGGCAGTTCTTCATAATGGACATTCATGCCTTCTAAAGCCAATCTATTTTCGGTTAAAGAATCAGCTTCCACCGTCGATGTATCGTTTCTCTTATAACACTTGCCGTTATATCGATATGGGGTATTCAAGCCCTTAAAAACAGTAAGGACAATGGTTTTATCGTCATTGACTTTGAGACTAAAATCTGGCTTTGGCCGGATAGAGTCATTGATTTGGTTTTCAATATCCAAACATACCGAATTTGGATCTTCCAAACCGACTACTTTCAAATCATCGGTGACGCCAAAAACAATCACGCCATCATTGAAATTCGCATAGGCGCTGACGGTCTTCAAATACGATTTGGAGAGTATCTCTTTGCATTCAAGATTCTTTGATTCTTTTGCAAGCACGTTTATTTCCTCTACGAGCATATTTTATATTGTTGTATATCACTTTGCAACGCATTCACTTCCGTTGTATTTTATATTGCAACGCTTATATTTTCGTTGCATTTTGATTTTTAAACAACCGATAAAATCTAACTTTTTAAAATGCGATGATACGATTTTTGTTTGATAGAGTTTGCAACGCAAGATCAAAAAGTCTGGTTTTATCGCGTTGTTCGTGATATTTATCCTCCTAATATTAGATAGTCAAAAACAATGGCGATTTACCGACTATTATAAAGATTGTTTGAAACTATTTTCGATAAGGAAAGTTGAAATCTTTTTATTGGTGTCTTGCTTATAGGGAAGAGCGTCAATAAAACGATTTTAATTCTTACTCCGATTTAACAATCGATAGCGATAAAACATTCGGCAAAAAACACAAAAGTTCGCAAAGTTTTATGTTTTTTGCCGAATGCTGACCGTTCAGTCTATCAACTAATCGGGACTAAAGCCCGTGTAATAAGTTGTTCTATTCCCCAAATTTGACAAAAATGCATTTTTGGGGAGTGAATTATTTGAAGTTCATATAATCCGTTATTTTATAACGGATAATTTTTTATATCCCCAAGCAGGCATACCCGCTTATTTTATTGTTGCATTCCAATTTAATGACTTTTGAATGCCAAAATTTCAAATAAAAATGGTATCAACTTTGAAAAACTGAAAATTTTGTGAGTTTTTGAAGTCGGGGGTATTAGATAACAAAAGCCGCCCTTTCGGACGGCTAAGTTATTGATCTGGTGGGCCAAGGCGGAGTTGAACCGCCGACACATGGATTTTCAGTCCATTGCTCTACCTGCTGAGCTACCGGCCCAGAAGAACGTGGCGGACCATAAGAGATTCGAACTCTCGATCTCCTCCGTGACAGGGAGGCATGTTAGACCGCTACACCAATGGTCCATTTGCCACGCCCGTATATTATCCATAAATGCGAGGTTATCCGCAAGTTATTTTAAAGAAAAAAGCCTCTGCTTTATGCAAAGGCCTTTTCGATAAAGAAGTTTAGTAGGCTTTGACTTCGAGCTCGAAGTAGGATTGTGGGTGGTTGCAGACCGGGCAGACGGCTGGGGCTTTCTTGCCGACGACGATGTGCCCGCAGTTGCGGCACTTCCAGATAACGACGTCCTCGGAGATGAAGACTTTGCCTTCTTTGACGTTCTTAAGAAGGGCTAAGTAACGTTCTTCGTGGTGCTTTTCGATTTCGCCGACCATTCTGAATTTGGCGGCGATTTCCTTAAAGCCTTCCTCTTCGGCCACTTTGGCGAATTCGGCATACATGTCGGTCCATTCGTAGTTCTCGCCTTCAGCGGCGGCTTTGAGGTTCTCTTCGGTCGACTTGATTTCTCCGCCTTCCAAGTACTTGAACCAAAGCTTGGCGTGCTCTTTCTCGTTTTCGGCGGTCTCTAAGAATAGAGCGGCGATCTGCTCATATCCTTCTTTCTTCGCTTTGGAGGCGAAGTAGGTGTATTTGTTCCTGGCTTGGGATTCACCGGCGAAGGCGGCTTGCAGATTCTTTTCTGTTTTGGATCCTTTTAGTTCCATAGATTTTCTCCTTTTTTTGATTTGGTACGTTTCCGTACGTTCACATTGTAGCATATCGAAAATAGGGAATGAAAAAATATGCTCAAAAAAGAAAAAGCACTTATTAGTGCTTCTCTTCGTCTTTTTTCTTTTTCCACCACTTCTTGGGCTTAGGGAGATTGTCGACGTGCTTCTTGATGGCGTCCTTAAGGGAATTGTTGGCGGCTTTGATGTCAATGACAGTGCCGTAGAACTTATGCTTGGCGGAGCCTTCTGGGGCGTTCTTTAGTTCTTCCTTGAAGTCCTCGTATCTAATGGTGAGGTTATCGGATACCTTCTTTATCTTCATGCCGATATGCAAGGAATAGCAGGCATCGACGATCATCATGCCGATGACCAAACCGATGAAGAAAGTATAGATAAGGTTCTCGGATATCCAAGAGATAGCCTCCACTAGATATGGATTAACGAAGAAATAATATAGGGCGCCGGCCACGAACCAGAAGAAGGTAAATAACGGGCAGATCAATCCTTTGAAGTTGCCCCATCTATTGGAGTAGTCCCATAACTTGATGTGCATGCCCTTAATGAAGATCAATCCGCCGATTAATTCAATAAGGGTTAAAGAGACTCCGATAAGGAGGATGGTGATGACGATTATCCAGGCCTTGGAGGAGATAACGTTCTCCCAAGGGATGTTGGAGAAACCATAAAGTATTATGGTTCCGAACCCATATAAAGGGATATATGGCCCGACCATGAAGCCGGGGTTAACCCATCTATGTTGGGAGAATATCCTTCTGAAGAATACCTCCAAAACGTATCCGAAGACGGATCCGATGACGAATAAGGTGGCAATGATGACTACATATTTCATATGGGCCTAATTATACCAATTTAATGGGTTTTGTCTTTCAAAAATAAATGCGAAAAACAAAACAATATGTTTTAGGAAATAAATGAAAAATTCCCGCTTGCCAAACCATATCTCGGCATGTGAGAATTAGTCAAACAAATCCTACCACATTTGTTGCCGAAAACTTTCTATGAGCAATCGACATACTGGTAAGATTTTTATTCATAGCATCGCCATCGCGGCATGCTCGGCACTTGGGGCCACCGCTTTAACTTGCGTTTTTACCCAAATAGTCCTTCCCCGCTCCAATCAATTAGAGAGCCAAACCACTTTAACCATCAAAGGGGAGACCAAGAAGACCTTGGATGTCACCCTTTATGATATAAACCCAGGGACCGAGAAGTCCTACACCATAAATTTAGAGAAAGAGAACATGTCGTCCTATAACGTCTCTCTTTCCTTTTTTAAGAATGAATCAGTAGGGAATCTAGATCGTTTCCTTGATATTTCGATATCCGCCAACCAGTTTTCTATCCACGAGCCTTTGAAAGATGTCTTAGACAATAAGAAGTCTTATGACCTAGGCACAGGGGTGGAAAGCATCTTAGTTGGTTTTAGCATGCCTAGCGATATCGGGAACGAAGCCCAGAAAATCAAAACCATCTTCCAAATGGAGCTGGAGGTTAAAAGAAGCTAATGGAACAACAAGCAATCGTAGAAAAGAAGAGAGGCGGCAAAGAAAGAGCCGCCAAGATCATTAAGGGGATATTCGACGTCATCCTCATATTGTTCGCGGTGTTCGCCGTGTTCTCCTTAACGATATCCATCATGTCCAAGAAGGGGAGCGATGGGACCGCCACGGTCTTCGGCACCCAACTCAGATTCGTCCAATCTGATTCCATGGGCAAATGCGAGGAAACCGACGTAAGCGAATATGAAATCAAATCGATTCCGGTCAAATCCTGCATCTTCGTTGAAACCGTCCCGGAAGACGAGACGAAGAAAGCCGAATGGTATGCGGATATAGAAATCGGGGATGTCCTTACCTTCAAGTACGTCTATGGGGGCAAGCAAGAGACCATCACCCACAGGGTTATTTCCATTCAGGAGACCGTAAACGATAACTATATTTTCACCTTGGAAGGCGATAACAAAGCCTCGGGGACCTTCGCTTTGCAACAAGTCATCGACACTTCGAAAGAAGATACATCAAGCAATTACATCATCGGGAAAGTTACGGGGCAGTCTTACTTATTGGGATTATGCATATACGCCATTAAAACCCCGGTTGGCATCGGATTGATCATCATCCTCCCAGCCGTCATCGTCATCGTCTATAACGCTTATCTGATAATCTCCGTTTTAAGGAAAGACAAGAAAGAGAAGATAGCCTTAGCGGGGGCCAAGCAAACCGAGGAGATCGAGATGCTTAGAAAGCAGATCGAGGAACTCCAAAAGCAGAATGCAACCTATGAAGCAGAATAGGTCATTAAGACCATCTAAATAAAAGAAAGGAGGTAAACGAGAAAGGCATGAAGAAAACAAACCTGATCACCTTGATTGTTTCTGGGATAGCCGCTATTGGGGCCGCTGGTGTGGCTGTTGGGGCAACATACGCCTTATTCAGCGATTCGGAAACAATCACCCACCATCTGGAATCGGGCGGATTAAACATCACGTTGCTAAGAACCGCCTACACCAAGACGAGTCTTAACGATGAAGGCTATTTGGAAAGCACGAGCGACAACGAAGAAGTCGATTTCTCAAAAGAGACCAATGAAAACATCTTCGGGTTAGAAGAAGACGAATACCTCGTCCCGCAATCTTCCTACGAAGCCAGCTTAAGGCTTATGAATGGCAAGAAGGTCAACGATGTATACGAAGTTAGTTCTACGGCCTTCGCATACAACGTGAAGTTGATAGTCGATGAAGATTCCGATGCCGAGCTTCTCTCTCAACTTAGAGTAACCGTCTCTTACGGAGACAACGGCAAAATCGAAAAGAAGATGTCGGAATTCGGGAATA
>CAYPED010000055.1:0-6228 GCA_964409745.1 uncultured Staphylococcaceae bacterium
CATAAGTACCGACTCACCATCTTACTTATACAAAGCCGTTGATGAATTGATGATGGAAGGCCCACTTTTTAACCAAGTAAGGCATATATCCATTGCTTATTCTTCTTTAGAAGAAGCGAAATGCGACCAAATAAGCCTTTTTGAGGATATTCCCGATGAGAGAGACCTTTACGAGGCTTTAGACGCCGTAGAGGCCTTATACGGCAGCAATGCCGCCCTTAGATGTTCTTCCTTGTTGCCACACTCGACCATCAAGGAAAGACACGGACAGATTGGAGGTCATAAACGATGAAAGATAGAGGAATGAAGAAATGGTTGGCCTATAAATCTTCGACCAGCCAAGCCGATTTCTTGAATGCGATGCATAAAGAGAAAGCCATTGAAGCCAAGCCAATGATTTCAGAATCGGAAGCTGAAAGAATAAACGATGCTTTAACCAATTACAGCGGAGAACCTATCGTTCTTTCCGTTTATTTAGGCGGACACGTTAAAACCATAGAAGGAATAATTCGTAAGATTGATCCAATCTATAAGATGTTGGAAATAAACGACATCAAAATTCCTTTCAAAAACATTGTGGGGATTGAATAAGAAAAAGTCCCAAGCGTTAGGCAAGGGACTTTTTTGATTATTTTAATTAGATACAGAAGGCAAACACCCAGAAGAAGGTGCCCATATACAAGAAACACCAAAGGATGACAATAGCCGTGAAGACAACACCAATGATGCCGGTGATTAAACCTGCCGTTGCTTTAGCACCACCTCTGAAATGTTTTTTGGCTATGGCCGAGAAAACGATGGCGAGAATACTACATGGAATTCCAAAAGTTAGAGATCCGGCACAGACTAGACCGATAATGCCTAAGATCATGCCTGCCAACGCGAAGGAATCATATTTGTTTCTCTCTGGCTCGCGTGGTGGAACTGGCGGAATTGGTGGTGGAGGTGGGGTTTGGCCAAAGTTTTGGTTTAATGGCGCGCCACAGCTTGGGCAGAAACGGGCGTCTTCAGGATGTTCGGCGCCACAATGGGGGCAATATTTCATATAAGTTCCTCCAATAAATATTATTTAGCAGCCTCTAGCAGATTGTCTAGCAAGGCCAATCTTGTAAGCAAACCTACGCCTCCCGGGACAGGAGTCTGAAGTTTGACTGGCAGATTAGGCTCGCAGTCTCCGTGGAGCTTGCCAAATTCATCGCGATTGATGCCTACATCAACCACATAAGCGTTTGGATTTAGTTTGTAAGAACTATTGAGGATGTTTCTTTTGCCCACTGCGACAACAATGAGCTCGGCGTCTTTAAGCCATTTTTGTCTATCTTCTTCGGTGGTCTTACTATGGATGACATTGACGCTGCAGCCTTTGTCTCTAAGAAGTTGGGCCATTGGGGCGCCAACGATATGGCTCCTGCCCATAACAACGGCCTTTTTGCCTTCAAAGACAAAGCCTTCATTCAATAGGTAGTCCATTATTCCTTTAGGCGTGCAGCAAATGTAATGGCTGTTTGGGACGAAACCATCAACGTCTTTCTTTGGATCAAGAATCTCGTTCACTCTATCTGGAGAAAGGTGCTTTGGAATCGGAAGCTGAACCAATATGCCGTTTATATCGGGATCAGCATTCTTTTCGAAGATGATCTTGTCCAATTCATCTTGGGTAACCTCTTCTGGCAAAGCGATATGAACAACATTGAAGCCAACTTCGGCGGAATCTTTCATCTTCCCGCGAATATAGGCTTGGCTAGCTGGATTCTCACCAACCGAAATAATGCATAAAGTAGGAACCTTATCCAATTTAGAGATAGCTTCCTTAAGTTCTAATTTTCTTTTTGCGACGTATTCTTTGATTTCCATAAAATCAAACTACCACTAAACGGAAATAACTTCACTACTTGGAAATAAAAAACCACCGCAAAGGGTGGTTTATTGGTTGTCTCCCAATTACTTAAGGAACACGGCAATGGCGGCCGCGACTTCGGAACTGGAATCAGTTGAATCGCTGCCTCCGGTATTGCCGACAACGACGATGAGCAAGGCCATGAATAAGAAGACGATGGCGAACCCGAAGGTCAGCCAACTAACAACCTTTTCACTTCCGCGCTCTTTGGTTTTGGCGAAGACATTTAAACCACCACCGGTGATAGCGCCGGAGGCACCTTCGGATTTACCGCCTTGCAACAAGCTCAAAATAATGAGGATGAGCGAAACGATGATGAAGATGATGTCATACCACTTAAGCATTGTCTGTTACCTTTGCACTTATAAAGTGCCTTATTACTATATTCAATTCCCATTCCCTAGGCAAGTTTACATTTCGATTTAATCGAATAATTCACAATTAAGGGATTGAAAATCTTATAGCATTCCTTTCAATTCGAGCATTGCATCGCGGAGCTCGGCCGCTCGTTCGAAGTCATATTCTTTGGCTGCTTGTTTCATTTGTTTGGTCAATTCAGCCACTTTCCGCTCAATTTCCGATCTCGACATCTTGGCGAAGGACTCTTCAACATTCTCTTCATCGAAATTGGAGAGAGGTGGTCTGATTTCTTTGATGATGGTCATCGGAACAATGCCATATTCTTCGTTATAAGCGTTCTGAATCTCTCTTCTGCGCTTAGTTTCGGTGATGGCTTCCTTCATGGCTTCGGAAACACTGTCGGCATACATGATGACTTTGCCATTCGCGTTTCTTGCAGCACGGCCAATGGTTTGGATAAGGGAGGTTCTGCTACGCAGGAAGCCTTCTTTGTCGGCATCCAAGATACAAATCAACGAGACTTCCGGAATATCCAAGCCTTCGCGGAGTAGGTTGATACCAACCAAGACATCGTATTTGCCTTTACGCAGCTGATAGATAATCTCGGTTCTTTCCAAAGTCTTGGTGTCTTTGTGAAGATAAGTGACTTTGATTCCTTCGTTTTTCAGATAGGAAGTCAAGTCTTCTGCCATTTTGATAGTCAAAGTGACAATTAAGACTCTCTCGTTGCGTTCCTGACGTTTTTTGATTTCGTCTAGGATGTCATCGATTTGGCCAAACGACGGTCTAACTTCGATGATTGGATCCAACAATCCAGTCGGACGGATAATCTGTTCAGCGACATCATGGTTGCACTTTTCTAGTTCGTATTCACCCGGTGTCGCGGAAGTGCACACAATCTCTTTTGGCATGATGGATTCAAACTCTTCGAAGTTAAGAGGTCTGTTATCCAATGCCGAAGGTAGCCTAAAGCCATACTCGACCAAAGTCTCTTTTCTCGAACGATCTCCAAGGTACATTCCTCTGATTTGAGGGATGGTTACGTGAGACTCGTCGATAAGCAAGAGAAAATCATCAGGAAAATAGTCAATCAAACACCACGGTCTTTGACCTGGTTTACGCTTATCAATGTGTCTGGAATAGTTCTCAATTCCAGGGCAGCGGCCGAATTCCAAAAGGGATTCGATATCGTTCTTCGTGCGTTGTTCAAGACGCTCGGCTTCGAGGAGTTTTCCTTCCTTGCGGAATTCTTCTAAACGTTCTTTGAGTTCAGCCTCAATAGTAACGCAGGCTTCTTCCAAACGTTTTTTGGTAGAAGCGTGGTCGTAAGCCGGATAAATCGGATAGGTTTTATAGGTTTCGATGCACTCGTTGTTAAGGGTGTTAATCTTCGCGATTTTTTCCACCTCATCGCCAAAGCATTCGATGCGGATAAAATATTCGCTTGAAGACATCGGGGCAATGTCGATGATGTCTCCCCTGACACGGAAAGTGCCTGGACTTAAATCGAAATTATCACGATGATACTGGGACTCGACTAACTTGGCGAACAACGCTTTTCTATCAATGGTTTCGCCTTGTCTAATATCAAAAACTAACCCAGCGTATTCTTCTGGATCACTTAAGCCATAGATGGAGGCAACCGAGGCTACGACAATCGTGTCTTTTCTTTCAATTAAAGAATTAACAGCCGACGTTCTTAACATCTCGATTTCGTCGTTCATTACAGCGTTTTTCTCGATATAAGTGTCGGTTTTTGGGACGTAAGCTTCCGGCTGATAGAAATCGAAGTTGGAAACGAAATATTCAACACGGTTGTTCGGAAAAAACGATTTAAGCTCTCCATATAATTGGCTGGCTAAGGTTTTGTTATGAACCAAAACCAAAGTTGGCTTATTGACGGCCTGAATGATATTGGCATCGGTAAAGGTTTTGCCCGTACCAGTCGCACCTAAAATAACCTGCATTCTTTTGCCAGAGGAAAAACCCTCTAAGACCTTTTCAATAGCCTTAGGCTGATCGCCAGTCGGAGAGAATTCAGATACCAATTCAAACGGATGAGAATCGTCGTACATTACTTTTTCTCTTCCTTTTTCTTTTTGGATTTAATAGCCGGTTTGGCAAGCAATGGATCGAAGCCGTATCCATGGGTGGATTTGGCTTGAGAGATGACAATGAAAGCGGATGGGTCTATCTCATAAATAGCCATCCTGAACTTGGTTTCTTCTTTCTTATAAATAACGACGCGAAGCATCTCTTTTTCAACTTTGGAATAGCCACCCTGAGCATGGATGATAGTTGAAGCGTGACCATCATTTTCCATCTGGGTATGAACATATTCCTGAATCTCTTTGTATTTATCCGAAATAATGTCAACCACAAGATAGGAGCTGAAGCTGTTATAAATCACTTGGACCGCCAAAGAAGAAACAAAGGCGGTCAATACGGCGATGATACCGAGCAAGAAGTTGTGGAAGACGATGACGCCAATAATAACCAAGGCGGCATCGATAACGAAGATGGCGGTTCCCTCTTTAATGTTGGTAAATTTCGCTAGGATCCTGGCTGGAATATCGGTTCCGCCAGTAGAAGCACCAGCAACATAAGCGATGCCAACACCGATGCCTTGCAAAGCACCACCGGCAATACCCATGAGAGTTAAGGTTCCGGCAGCTTCGGTAACGCTCGCCGTAGTCGATAAGTCATATGCAGCGCTTAATCCTAACGCGCTTCCGACATCTAATTCATTGAACAAGGCATAGAAACCGATGAATAAAAGGGAGGCAATAGCAGTCCTGAATCCAAAGGATTTTCCTAAAATAAGCCAGCCAAGAACAAGAAGAACGACTTGAAATACGGCTGAGACCAATGAGTTGGTGTCAAAACCAAATAATGGCTCTAAATAGTTGTTGAGAATAATGCCAATAGAAGTAACACCGCCAGAAACGATGTTGCATGGAGTAAGGAAAACCGCTCCGCCGAAGGCGGCAATGGCACACCCTAAGATGATGAGGGCGTAGATTTCAACATAGCGTAGCGCGCGCTTATTAATCTTTTTTGCCATTGTTCCTGCTCTCCATTTCTAAATAAGCGTAAAGGAAGCGAATGATATTCCCATCCATTACGTCGTTAACCTGGGAAGTTTCTTCGCCCGTACGATGGTCTTTGACCAAGGTGTAAGGGCAGAAGACATAAGATCTAATCTGAGAACCCCATTCGATGGCCTTTTGTTCGCCAACAATGCCTTTCATTTGGGCTTCTCTTTCTTCTAGCTTTTTCTGCATGAGTTTGTTTTGGAGCATCTCCATACAGGTTGCTTTATTCATTAATTGGGAGCGCTCGATTTCGCATTGAACGACAATCCCGGTCGGAATATGGGTGATACGAACCGCGGACGAGACTTTATTAACGTTCTGGCCACCGGCTCCACCACTTCTAAACGTGTCGACTCTCAAGTCTTTTGGGTCAATGACGACTTCTGAGACATCGGCGAATTCAGGCACGACGTTGATGGAAGCAAAGGAGGTGTGTCTTCTAGCACCCGCATCAAACGGAGAAATACGGACTAAGCGATGGACACCTTTCTCGCCTTTGAGCAAGCCATAAGCGTGGGTTCCGGAGATAGATAAAGTAACGGACTTGATGCCGGCTTCATCGCCAGCCTCATAATCCAAGACTTTGCACTTTAAATCGTTTCTCTCACAAAAACGAACATACATGCGATAAAGCATGTTGGCCCAGTCCTGGGCTTCGGTTCCGCCGGCACCTGGATGGATTTCAACGGTGCAGCTTAAGTTGTCATATTCGCCGGAGAAAAGAAGCAAGTTACGTAACGCATTTACCTTCTTTTCCAAATCGTCTAACAAACCCGGAACCATCGAGGCCATTTCTTGGTCTTCGGAGGCCAAAGAAAAGACATCCGTCAAATCGGCGTAGTCTTTCTTTATTTGGGTGTAACTATCAACTCGTTT
>CAYPED010000056.1:0-6130 GCA_964409745.1 uncultured Staphylococcaceae bacterium
TCAATCACGTCAATGGATACGCCTCCATCGACGAAGAAAAATGCGTCCGCTGCGGACAATGCTCCGCTGCCTGCCCATTCGGGGCCATCATGGATAAATCCTACATCACCAAATGCATCGATATCCTCAAGGCTTCCGACCATGGCAAAAACGGCAAGGTCTACTTAATCGTTGCCCCATCCATCAAGACTCAGATGAGACACGAAACCTTAGGCCAAGTTGTCACCGCCTGCAAAATGTTAGGCTTCACCGATGTTGCCGAAGCTGCCTTGGGCGCCGACATCGTCGCCCTCAACGAGGCTAAGGATTTAGAAAAGGAAGGAAGTTGCACTTCCTCCTGTTGCCCAGCCTTCGTCATGTACGTCAAAAAGGCCTTCCCGGAATTAGCTGAGAAAGTCTCCAATAACTATTCCCCAATGGCGGCCATGGCCAAATATATCAAACTCCAAGATCCAAGCGCCAAAACCGTCTTCGCTGGCCCATGCATCGCCAAGAAAATGGAGATGTTCAGGGAAGATTCTTCCAAGTGGGTTGACTGCGTCATCACCTTCGAAGAACTCCAAGCCTTGGTTGATTCCAGAGACATCGATACCAAGACCCTCGAAGAAACCCCGTTGGATCAGGCTAGCTTCTTCGGCAGAATCTTTGCCCGTTCCGGCGGCTTATCCGACGCGGTGGTCCAAGCCATGAAAGAAAATGGCTCCGACTTCGAAGTCCAGGCCGTCAAATGTTCCGGATTAGACCAGTGCCGTACCGCCCTCACCCAAATGAAGGGCAATAGATTGCCAGGCAACTTCCTCGAAGGCATGGCTTGCCCTGGCGGCTGCATCGGCGGTCCAGCGGCCCTCCGTCACGAACTAAAAGACCCGATTACCATCGATAAATACGGTCAGGAAAGCTCCGCTCCGAGTATCAAAGCCTCAATCGAAGCCATCAAAGCCGAACCAAGTCTCGCCAACAACAAAGACTAATTAAGAGCCACCCAGAAGGTGGCTTTTTATTTGATATCGCCCGCTTTTCTTTGGAAAAGATAAGAAGTTGTGCTAATCTTACGCACGTAGCCCAATCGGATTCTCAAAAGAATCGATTGAGAGTTAGGAGTAGTTATGATCGAAGAGACATTGAATGATCAAGAGATTGCCCGCAGAGACAAACTCGCCAAATACGAAGAATTAGGAGTCGATCCATTCGGCAAACGTTATGAATGGAAAGACCAAATCAAGGACTTGAGAGAGAAATACGGAAACAAAACCGAGGAAGAATTAGCCGCCAACCCAATCGAGGTCAACGTCGCTGGCAGATTGCTTTCCATCCGTAGGATGGGAAAAGCCTCTTTCGTCAATATCCATGATGAATACGGCTCGATGCAAGCTTGGCTAGGCATGAACGTCATCGGCGAGCATTCCTATGATGTCTTCCGTTTAGCCGACTTAGGCGATATCGTCGGCCTTAAAGGCACCTTGATGCTCACCCGTACTGGCGAACTTACCATCCGTGTCACCGAATACACCCATATCTCCAAATGTTTGAAACCTCTCCCAGAGAAGTTCCACGGTTTGACTGACTTAGAAGAACGCTGCCGCCATCGTTATGTCGACTTAATCGTCAACGACGATTCCAGACGTGTCGCTTTGCTCCGCCCAGCTATCGTTAAAACCATCCGTAACTATTGCGATGATCTTGGCTTCGTCGAAGTCGAAACCCCGGTCCTTTCCCCAATCGCCGGTGGCGCGGCCGCTAAGCCATTCATCACCCACCATAACGCCTTGGATAAGGATTTCTACCTCAGAATCGCTACCGAATTGTCCCTTAAGAAGTGCATGATCGGAGGCATCGACAGAGTCTACGAAATCGGCCGTATCTTCCGCAACGAAGGCATGGACAACCGCCATAACCCGGAATTCACCACCATCGAGCTTTATCAGGCCTATGGTGATCTCTCCGACATGAAACTTTGGATTGAGAACCTCTTTAGGAAGGTCGCCAAGGAAGTCATCCATAAGGACGTCGTTCATTGGCATGGCCACGACATCAATGTCGTCGAGCCATTCGCTGATATCTCTATGGCGGACGCCATCAAAGAGAAAACCGGCGTCGACTTTAATAAGCCGATGACCTATGAAGAGGCCTGCGCTTTAGCCAAAGAACACCACCTCGAAATCCAGGATACCTGGACCGGTGTTGGCCATATTATGCAAGGATTCTTCGATGAATTCGTTGAAGAAACCCTTATCCAGCCAACCTTCATCCACACCTACCCAATCGAGGTTTCCCCGTTAACCAAGAAGACCGAAGATCCACGCTTCGTCGATAGATTCGAATTGTTCGTCGGTGGCTGCGAAATCGCCAATGCCTATTCCGAGCTCAATAACCCATTCGACCAAAAAGAACGCTTCTTGGCCCAGATGGAAGCCAGAGAGCACGGCGATGAGGAAGCCAACGAAATCGACTACACCTTCTTGGACGCCATGAACTACGGCATGCCACCAGCCGGCGGCATCGGCATGGGCGTCGATAGATTCGCGATGCTTATGTCTGAAGAAGACGCCATCCGCGAAGTCATCCTCTTCCCGACCATGAAGGCCGAATAAGAACTAAAAGAGAAAGAATCCTCATTTTGGGGATTCTTTTTTGTTCACATTCGCACGTATAAGGAATAACATTCCGTAGGTATGTCAAAGTTCGCTCAGAAAATAAAGAAGGTCTTCGGGGCCCAAATCGATCTAACCGGGCCAAACCTTTTTAGGAATTTAATTGTATTCACCCTTCCTATCGTTTTATTGTCGCTTCTCCAGCTGATTTATACCGAAGCCGATCAGTTGGTCGTCAACTATTATGGCGGTGGTTATCGTTCATTCGTCGCGGTTTCCACCAACGGACCATTGATCAATTTGATCATCGCTTTGTTCGTCGGTTTATCGGTTGGGGCCAATGTCGTCTTAGCCAAAGCCGTCGGCAAGAACGACAAGGAAAAGGCGGAACGCACCATGCATATGGCGATGTTCTTGTCCTTGGTTACCGGTGTTGGGGCTGGCATTGTCGGTTTCTTCGTCTCTCGCCCACTTTTGGAAGTGATGAAGGTCGATGAATCAGTCATCGATAAAGCCGCCACCTATCTCCGTTTGTATTTCATCGGTCTTCCGTTCTTGATGATTTTCAACTATGGCTCCGCTCTTTTAAGAGCGATGGGCGATAGCAAGCGTCCTTTATACACCCTCATTATCTTCGGCATGGTCAATATAGGCCTTAACTTCCTGTTTGTTTTGGCCTTTAACATGGACGTCGCCGGCGTTGGTTTAGCGACCGTCATCTGCGAAGCAGGCCAGGCTATAACCATCGTCTTGTTCTTGATTTTCAACAAGAAAGCCTTCGTTAGGTTCTCTTTCAAGAAACTCTTCAAGATGCACGGGAAGGAAATCAAAGAGATTCTCGCCAACGGGGTACCTGCTGGTCTTCAATCCTTGGCTTTTACCTTCTCGAATGTCTTTATTCAGACTTCCATTAACTCTCTGGGCTTGGCCGTAACCGCCGGCTTCTCCGCTTCTTCCCAAGCTGAGAATTTCATCTACATGATCATGAATGGCTTCTCCGTCGCGGTGGTCTCCATCGCCGCCCAAAACGTCGGAGCTAAGAACGAGAGGAACATCAAACGAGTGCTGTTCTATGCCTTAGGCATAGTCACCTTCTTAGGCTTATTGGTTGGCGGATTGTTCGCCATCTTCAGAAAAGACATTATCTCCATCTTCTTATCGGAGAACTCAGTCGAGTCACCGGAAGAATTAGCCAAGGCAACCGAAGCCGGAACCAACAGGTTATTGTTCATCGCTTTGACCTACTTCCTATGCGGTATCATGGACACCGAAGGGGCTTATTGCCGTGGCTTAGGCCATTCTTTGGTCCCGGCTATCATCACCTTACTGGGCGTTACTTCGGTCCGTATCTTATTCGTTGAGACCTTATTCAAATTGGTCCCATATTTCCATACCCCGGAATGGATTTCCTATTCCTGGGCCGTAGGTTGGGCCATCACTTCTATCGCCTATTGGATCTTCATCCCAAGATATAGAAGGGAAGCGATTGAAAGAATCGAACGTTCCCTCCCAAATAACAAGGAGCTTTATATGACTGCTCAAGAAGCCTTCAAACTCAGATTCGAATCCGAACCAGAAATGACCATTTTCTCTCCAGGAAGATTGGAGATAATCGGCAACCATACCGACCACCAAGGCGGCAAGTGCTTAGTCGCCGGCTGTTCCTTAGGCATCTATGGGGCCGTCTCTAAAAGAGACGATGATATGGTTGAAATCATCTCCGAAGGTTTCGAACCGGTCTCTTTCTCCATCAAGGATCTCATCAACGATGAACATGGCTCTTCCTTGTCCTTGGTCAAAGGCGTCCTTTATTACTTAAAGGAGCATAACTACATCATCGGTGGTTTCTCTGCCTCCTTAACCAACGATATCCCAATTGGAGCGGGTATTTCTTCCTCGGCCGCTTACGAACTGATGATCGCCGAAACCATCAACAATCTCTATAACGCCGGGAACATCTCCAAAGAAGAGAAAGCCCAGGCTGGCAAGTTCGCCGAGAACGTCTATTTCGGCAAACCGTGCGGTCTTTTAGACCAAATCGGTTCCTCCTATGGCAACGTCAACCTCGTGGATTTCAAAGAAGAAACCCCGAAGATTAAGTCCCTTATTTTCCCAAAGAGATGGAACCTCGACATCATCTTGGTCAATCCAGGCGCCTCTCATGTTGGCATGACCGCCGTTTATTCCTCCATTCCGGAAGATATGAAGAAAGTGGCCAACGCCTTAGGGGTCAACCGTTTATCGGAAATCGATAACCCAGATTTATCCTCCTTGGATTTAGAACAATCCATCAAGGATAGGGCCATCCATTATTACAATGAGATCAAACGTGTTGACACGGCTTATTTAGCTTTGAAGAAGAAAGACAAGAAACTCTTCTTAACTACCATTCGCGAGGGTCAAGAAAGCCAAGAGAAGTTACTTCGTAACACCTTTATTCCTAATGAATACGAACACTCCCCACAGGAGGCTGTCGACATCGCCAAATCATTGTTAAACGATGGGGCTTCTCGTGTGATGGGTGGTGGATTTAAGGGTGTAACCCTTAACTTCGTTCCGCACAACGAAAGCGAATCCTTCATCGCCAAGATGAAAGAGAAATACGGTGAGAACTCCGTCATCAAAGTAAAAACCACGGAAGGGAGCCATAAATTATGAAGAATATCGCTCTCGTCTCCTTAGGCTGCGCTAAAAACCTAGTCGATTCCGAGATGATACTCGGGATGTTCAGAAGCGGAGATTATCGTTTCACCAACAATCCGAAAGAAGCTGATTTGATCATCGTCAATACCTGCGGTTTCATCGAAGCCGCTAAGAAAGAAGCTATCGAAACCATCTTGGATATGGCTAGATATGACGCCAAATTGGTGGCAGTGGGCTGCTTTGTGGAGCGTAACCTCGAAGAACTCAAAAAAGAGATTCCAGAGGTTGATTTATGGGTCCCAATCAGCGACTACGCCAACCTCCATAAACACATCGATGAACTTCTAAATGAGTCGGATATCGCTCCTTTGAACCCTCTTCAGAGAGTGGTCTCGACTGGCAAAGACTCCGCCTACCTCCGTATTTCTGATGGCTGTAACAATTTCTGTGCTTTCTGCGCCATTCCTTATATCAGGGGCATTATGAAATCCCGCCCATTCGATGAAATCATCGAAGATGCCAAGTTACTGAAAGAACAAGGCATCAAGGAAATTTCCGTCATCTCCCAAGACCCAATGCATTATGGGGCGGATTTCAAAGGCAAGAAACCTGATGTTTTAGACCTGATGAAAGCCTTGGATGAGATGGGCTTCTATTCGGTCAGGATGCTATATCTTTATCCCGAAGAAATAACCGATGAACAACTTCAATTTATCAAGGATTCCAAAACCATCGCCCATTATTTCGATATCCCTATCCAATCCGCTTCAAACCATGTTCTTAAGTTGATGAATAGGCATGGCACCAAAGAGGATATGATTGCCTTATTCAAACGCATTAGGGAGCTTATGCCTGAAGCGGTTCTTAGAACCACCCTCATCTCTGGCTTCCCTGGC
>CAYPED010000057.1:0-6050 GCA_964409745.1 uncultured Staphylococcaceae bacterium
TGGTCGCGACATCCATAATCGAGAATGGTATTGATGTTCCAAACGCTAACTTAATTATCGTTGAAGACGCAGACCGTTTTGGGCTTTCCCAACTATATCAAATCAAGGGTCGTGTTGGCCGTGGTTCAAGAATTTCTTATGCCTACCTCTTCTATAAAGAAAACAAGAATATGAACGAAGATGCCCAAAAGCGTCTTAAAGCAATCCAAGATTTTACCGAATTGGGTTCTGGTTACAAGATTGCCCAACGTGATTTAATGATTCGTGGAGCGGGCGATATTCTAGGCGCTGAACAAGCAGGTTTCATTGACAGTATTGGACTTGATTTATATTTGAAAATGTTGCAAGAATCCATTACCGAAAGGCAAACCGGCAAGAAAACCGAACAACCAAAACCTAACAAAATGCTCCCAATCGACGCATTCTTCCCAGAGGATTATGCCCCGAGCGGGGACAAAGTTGCTCTTTATCAGGAACTCTCTGATTGCATGGACGACAAATCCATCAACAAATTTAAGAAAAAACTTAGGGACGTTTATGGCAAATTGCCTCCTCAGGTGGAATTGTTAATCCAAAAGAGAAGAATCGATGTTTTGTTGTTGCGTCCGGAATTTGTCTCTCTGGAACTTTATGGTGATGAGATAGCCATTCTTTTGTCGGAAGGCTGGACTTCTATCAACGGAATAGGTGTTGAGTTATTTGAAGAAATGGCTCCATACATCGATGGAACCAAAGTATCTTTCTACGAGAAAAAACTTCAGATTCGTATCAAAAAAGTCGGTGGTTGGATCACCAAGTTGGAAAACATTTTGCGTATTATCGCCAAACTAAGCGACGCCCACGATTTTCATTAATCTAATGGTATAGAGATTTACCATAAAAAATGGTAAAATCACTTTATGCGAATCGACAAGTTTTTAAAAGTTTCCAGATTGATCAAAAGGCGCGAAACCGCCAAAGATTTATGCGATGACGCCGATGTTTTTATCAATGGTCGTAAAGCTAAAGCTTCAAGTGAAGTTTGTCCTGGCGATAAGGTAATCCTTCATTTAGGCAGACACGAGATAGAAATCTTGGTTCATGACGTTCGTCCTTTCGCTAAAAAAGAGGAAGCCGGCGAGATGTTCGAAATCATCAAAGATGAGATTCACGAACGACAAAACGTTGACCAATAAAGCCCAATAAAGCCTACGTCTTTGAAAAAGGCGTAAATTAATTATTGAGTTTTTGTCAAAATACCTTTAGATTATGTCGATTTCCTTAAAAGGAATATCCGTTTTTTAACTAATAAGGAGGCACGCTTATGGATGAAAACAACAACAAACCATCTCGTCCTGAACGTAACAAGCGCTCTTACCTGATAACCATCATTCTCATCATCTTCATTGTTGGAATGATTCTCCTTCTCGGTAGGAACACTTTCTTCAATACTGCCACTACGTGGACCAAAGACGATCTTTACACCTATTTACGTGTAAACGATACGGCTGGTTCTGATAAGTCGGTGTATGTTGCAACCGCTAATGTTTCGCAGAACTATCGTGCGACTACTGTCAGCGGCACTGCCATGACAACTAGTAGCAAGACAATGTACAAATACACCGTCACTATTGAAAATAGCGATTGGGACACCAAGGACATTGAATATAAAAAGTTCGTCATTACTGTTGATTCTAACGGTCAAAAAGTTTCTGATTTCGAAACAGCGACTGGATCTTGGGCCGATATCTTCGAGAACCGTGTCTATGAATGGAATAACACCACAGCTTTAGCTGAAACCTATGGTGAAGGTTCCTACACCGTCGTTGATGCCTTCCAGACTTCCGCTTGGGAGACCTGGGGACCAGTTATCCTTCAATTAGTCTTCTTGGTCGTTCTCGGATTCGTCTTCTTTAGGATGGTTGGTGGTTCCGGTGGAGCCGGCAGACAAGCCATGGACTTCAATAAGTCCCCGGCTCGTAGAGAAAACCACTCCAAAGTCAAATTCGACGATGTCGCTGGATGCGATGAAGAAAAAGCCGAAATGCAGGAGCTTGTCGACTACCTCAAGAACCCTAAGAAATATTCCGTCTTCGGTGCCAAGTTACCGAAAGGCTGCTTATTGGTTGGCCCACCGGGAACCGGTAAGACCTTACTTGCTAAGGCAGTTGCTGGTGAAGCCGGTGTTCCATTCTTCTCTATCTCCGGTTCTGACTTCGTTGAAATGTTCGTCGGTGTCGGCGCTGGCCGTGTCCGTGACTTATTCAAGAAAGCCAAACAATCCGCGCCATGTATCGTCTTCATCGATGAAATCGATGCTGTCGGTCGTCAAAGAGGCGCTGGCTTAGGCGGTGGAAACGACGAACGCGAACAAACCCTTAACCAGTTATTGGTTGAAATGGATGGTTTCGAATATAACTCTGGTGTCTTAGTCATCGCCGCCACTAACCGTGACGACGTCTTGGACCCAGCTCTTCTCCGTCCAGGTCGATTCGATAGAATCATCACCGTTTCCAATCCTGACGCCGCTGGCCGTGAAGCCATCTTCAAAGTCCACGCCAGAGGAAAGAAGATCGATCCAAGCGTCGACTTCAAAGCTTTGGCTAAGCGTACCGTTGGATTCAGCGGAGCTGATTTGGCCAACATCTTAAACGAAGCCGCTATCTTAGCCGTCCGTTTCCATAAGGACTCCATCACCATGGCGGAAATCGATGAAGCCATCGATCGCCGTGTTGCTGGCCCAGCTAAGAACGGTAAGCGTATGAGCGATCTTGAGCGTAAGCGTGTTGCTTATCACGAGGCCGGCCACGCCGTTATCGGCTTGGTCTTGCCAAACTCCGATAAGGTCCAAAAGATCACCATTATCCCGAGAGGCCAGACTGGAGGTCACGTCTTGATGACCCCAGAAACCGATAAGTTCTTATTAACTAAGAAAGAACTGTTGGCGGAAATCACCGGATTGCTCGGTGGTCGTGCTTCCGAAGAAATCCACTTCGACGATGTCACCACCGGTGCTGAAAACGATATCCAGAGAGCCACTCGCTTGGCCCGTATGATGGTTACCGAATTCGGCATGTCTGACTTAGGCCCAATTCAATACGAATCCGATTCGGGTTCCGTCTTCTTAGGCAGAGATTACACCAGCACTCAGAAGAACTTCTCTTCGGAGATTGCTTATGAAATCGATAAGGCCGTCAGAAAGATCATCGATGAGGCCCACGAGCAAGCCATTCAGATTCTCAAAGAGAATGAAGATAAGGTTAAGTTAATCGCTGAGACCTTATTGGAAAATGAGACCATCACTGCTGAGCAGATTGATGAACTCATCAAGAATGGTACCTTGCCAACTCGTCAAATCGACAATCATCCGGAAGACCATCCAAGCGATAATGCTACGAAGGATGAGGTCAAAGCCGAACCTGTTGAAGGCGAAGTCATTGACCAAAAATAATTAACAATTTAGTGAGGGGGATAGCATCCCCCTTTCGCCATTTAAAGTATGTATAATTTTGCGGGAATTGAATTGAAAGGAAGAGTTTTGCTAGCGCCGATGGCAGGGGTCACCAACCTCACCTATCGCCGCTTCATGAAACCCTTTGGGGTTGCCCTTTCCTATTCAGAGATGATTTCCGACTGTGGCCTATGTTATGGCAACAAGCAAACGATGGAATACATCAAGACTTCGCCAGACGATAGGCCTTGCGCCTTGCAGCTATTCGGATCCTCCATCGAATCAACGGTGAAGGCCATCGGTATTCTTGAAAAGAATGCTGATTACGACATTCTGGACATTAATCTCGGCTGTCCAGTTTACAAGGTTACAAGGACGGGAGCCGGTTCCGCTTGGCTAAAAAGGCCAGAGGAACTCAGAGAGTATCTAACTGCGGTGGTTAAAGCGTCTAGCAAACCAGTTACCGTTAAAATCCGTCTTGGATGGGATGCAAATTCCATCAACGTCCATCAAATCGTGAAGATTATCGAGGAAGCGGGTTGCAAGGGTTTCGCGGTGCATGCGAGGACCACCCAGCAAGGATATTCCGGAGCGCCAAATTGGGAAGAAATCCGAGATTTATATAAAGAAACGTCGCTGCCATTCGCGGTCTCAGGGGATATCTATTCTCCGGAAGACGCTATGAAGGCGATGGAAATCACCGGGGCCCAATTCGTGATGGTGGCTCGAGGAGGGATGGGGAGACCTCAACTCATCAGCCAAATAAACGAAGCCTTGAACAATGAGCCAATCGAGGAAAACCCAACGTTGGAAGAGCAAATAAACTATGCGGAGAAATACGCGACAGCCTTGCTTGACGACTTAGGTGAGTACCGAGCCATTCCTCAATTAAGAGGAATACTGCCTCACTTCTTCTCAGGGTTCCCAGGGTATAAGAAATATAGATTAATCATCACCGAATCCGTGAAATCGAAAGATGACCTTATAAAGGTCTTAAACGGATTCCGAAAGAACTTGAACATCGGAAAGGAGGAAAAACATGAAGAAGAAAGTTAAAGTCCCAAAAGAAAAGAAACGCTCTTTGATGTCCGTTTTCAAAGTTCTTTTCAGCTACATTAAACAATACAAAAAAGAAACCTACCTAACCTGGCTCTTCGTTTTCTTGGAGTCAGTATGTGAAATCTCCGTTGCCTTCTTGATGCAATATATCGTCAGAGGCATCAAGGCATCGGATATCGCCAAGACTGGCATGTTCTGTGGCATCGTTGCCGTTTTGGTCGTCTTAGCGGCCGCCACCGGTATTTTAAGCGGTTATTTCTGCGCCGGAGCCGCTTGCGGCTTCGCTGCCAACTTAAGAAAGGCCGAATACGAGGCCATCCAGAAGTTTGCATTTAGCAACATCGATAAATTCTCGACCTCATCCATCGTTACCAGATCAACTACTGACGTTTCTAACGTCCAGTTTGCCTTCCAGATGACCATCAGAACGGTCATAAGGTCGCCATTTATGTTGATTTTGTCCTTGGTTATGGCGTTTGTTACCGCCCCGAATTTGGCTTGGATTTTCTTGATTTTGATTCCAATCGCCTTAGGGGGTATGTGCTTCGCCGCCAAGATCGTTCACCCGATTTTCGAAAGAGTCTTCAATACTTATGATGACTTGAACGAATCGGTCGAAGAGAACGTCGATGGCATCCGTGTCGTCAAATCCTTCAACAGGGAAGAATTCCAAACCAAGAAGTTCAATAAGGTTTCCGACTATCTTTATAAGAACTTCGTCAAAGCCGAAAGAATCAGCGCCTTCAACGGTCCGATTCTCAATTTAGCCATCGATATCGCGATGATTTTGGTTGCTGCCTTAGGCGCGACCTTAATCGTTAAGACCGGTGGGGTTTCCTTCGACGAAGGTTCGTTGACCACCCTTATCACTTACGTCCAAATGATCTTCACCAGCTTGATGTTGATTTCCATGGTCTATGTCATGATCATCGTTGCGCGTAACTCATCCGAACGTATCGTCGAACTTCTTGAAGAAGTCCCTGATATCCGTAACCCAGAGAATCCGATTATGGAAGTTAAGAATGGCGATATCGTCTTTGACAATGTTTCATTTGGCTACCATAAGGGCAAAGATGTCCTTCATCACATTAACCTCGATATTAAAGCTGGTTCCTCAATCGGAATTATCGGTTCCACTGGTTCTGGTAAGACCTCTTTGATTAGCTTGATTGCTCGTTTATATGACGTCACGGATGGCTCCGTCAAAGTCGCTGGACACGATGTCCGCGAATATGACTTAAAAGCCTTAAGAGACTCCGTTTCGGTCGTTTTGCAGAAAAACACCTTGTTCTCTGGAACAATCCGTTCCAACCTCTGCTGGGGCAATCCTAACGCGACCGATGAACAAATCTGGGAGGCTTTGGAAATCGCCCAGTGCGCCCAAGCCGTCAAAGCTAAACCTGGTGAATTGGAGAGCCCAGTCGAACAGGGAGGCTCCAACTTCTCTGGTGGTCAGAAACAGCGTCTGTATATCGCCAGAGCGTTATTGAAGAATCCTATGATTTTAATCTTAGATGACTCGACATCCGCTTGCGATACGGCTACCGATGCCGCTATTAGA
>CAYPED010000058.1:0-3019 GCA_964409745.1 uncultured Staphylococcaceae bacterium
ATGCTGGTGCCTTTTTCAAAGGAATAGGTCAGATCTTCACTGGAAGGAGTCCAATATTTAGCCTCGTTCTTCTCTTTGAAGTATTCCTCTTTCATGCCCAAACCGATTGGGTAATCGAAGTTGGTGTAGTAATAAAGGATGCGGGCTTCGTAGTTCTGCTCCGGGGTTTTGGAGGAATCATACATCCCATCCTCGGTCAATTCGTAATAGCCGCCGCTGGCTTCCACGAACAAAGAAGATTCCGCGCAGGCATTGTGGACGAAATCAACGTCCTCTTTGTGACCCATTGGATCCAAAATCGTATAACGGGCGGCGAAAAAGAAACCGACGATGAGAATCAAGGAACAAAGGAGGTCCAATAAGCCAGCCGCATAACGGGTTATAAGGTTCGGCTTTTTGGCTAGGTAGAGTTCGCTTTTAAGCTTCTCTTCTTCCTCCTGCTCCTTCTTTTTATTAAGAAGGTCATCGTATTTCATAATCCTTATTTTAAGCCCAAAAAAAGAGGACATGCAATGTCATGCCCTCTTGAAAATGGATGAAGAGTTAGTTTTCTTTCTCTTTTTTCTTCTTTTTGAGCTTGCTGAACAAACCTTTCTTTTTGGTTTCGTCAACCCCTTCGTTCGGGTTTTCGCCTTTAGCGACCAACTCGATCTTATGGGCTTTCTCTTCTGGCTTTTCGCCGACTTCGACGACTTCGATGGAGCCAAGGGCTAAGTTGTTCTTGGATTCATAATCGAAGAGGATGATGCCATCCCCGACGATATCGAAGTTGATCTTTTCATCGGTCTTATAGTCGATGGAACCGAAGACTACCGCGGAAAGGATATCGCCGCCGAAGTCAATCTTGACGGTGGTCTCCATGCCGGTAGGAAGGGTGCTATAAGCAAGACCGGATAATTTGCTTTCCTTAACGATTGGCAAGAATTCCGGACGGATGCCTAAGACAATCTCTTTGCCTTCGTAGAGAGGCTCTAAGCCTTCGACCAATTCTTTGGCGTGGAAGATGCCTTCTACTCCTAAGAACGAGACAGCGACGTCATTGCCTTTGATGGCGGTGACGGTGCCTGGGATGAAGTTCATGGTCGGGTTGCCGACGAAGTCAGCGACGAACAAGTTCTTCGGACGCTTATAAACGGTAAGCGGTGGGTCGATTTGATTGACTACCGCATCATTCATAAGACAGATTCGAGTGGCTAAGGACATAGCCTCCAACTGGTCATGGGTAACATAGATGAAGGTGGAATCGGTGTCGTTATGAAGACGCTTCAATTCGGTTCTCATCTCACCACGGAGTTTGGCATCCAAATTGGACAACGGTTCGTCCATGAACAAGACCTTTGGCTTGGTAGCCAAGGTACGAGCGATGGCGACACGCTGCTGCTGACCGCCGGATAATTCGGCTGGATAACGATCGCGGAACTTGGTGATTTTGAGCATGGTAAGAACTTCGTTGATACGTTCTTCCATCTCTTCTTTGGTAAGGTGGCGTTTCTTGGTGGCTGGGACGGCTGGGGTAACCTTAGCCTCCTCTAATTTAGCCTCCAATTCGGCTTTCTTATTCGGATCGGTTTCATCAGCGATCAAAACCTTCAAGCCTTGGATCAAATCCTCGTCTGGAACCAAGATTTCATGGCCTTCCTTATCTAATTTCGGTTCATCGATGAGAATGTTCTCAAGACCGAAACGAATGTTCTTATAGACGGTCATGTGTGGCCATAAGGCGTAGTTTTGGAATAAGAAACCGATGTCACGGCGGGCAGGGCTCAAGTTGATGCCGGTTTCGGAATCAAAGACGACCTTGTCGCCGATGGTGATACGACCGGAGGTTGGGGTTTCCAAACCGGCGATCATACGTAAAGTGGTGGTCTTACCGCAGCCAGAAGGACCTAATAAGGTAATGAATTCACGGTCTTCGATGACAAAGTTCAAATCTTTGGCGCCGTAGAAGTCGCCCCACTTTTTAGTAACGTGTTCTAATGTGATTTTTGGCATATGTTTATCCTCCCACGCCCTTATCGATGGACGCGCCGGTTAATTTATTGACGATCAAGTTGATACCGACAACCAAGACGACGATGACTAAGTTGATGCCGTTGGCTAACTGTTCGATGCCGTTACGGTTGAAGTATTCCAAGATATTGGTAGCTAAGGTGTAGTTGCTCGTGATTAACGAGAACAAGGTGTACTCACGCATACAAGAGATGAATGGGAGCAAATAACCGGATAAGAAGCTGGCCTTCTGGATCGGGAAGATGACTCTGGTCATACGTTTGATCCATGGGGTGTTGACGATGATGGCGGCTTCTTCGATTTCATTGGATAGCTGCAACATGGCGTTGGTGCCGCTTCTAGAAGCGAATGGAATGAACTTAATGCCGCCGCAGAGGACGCAGATGGCAATCGCCGACCATTCGGAGCCGGTGGTTGAAACGTCCAAGAAACTGAAGGCTGAGGTCTTCATGAGAGAGAAGAAGACGGCGCTGAAGCACATTGCTGGGATTAAATATGGCAAGAAGGCCAAAGAACCGACAGCATTTGCGAATCTGGATCTTCTCTTTTTGGCAACTGCGTAGCCCAATAAGATACCGATGGTACCGCAAATAAGGGAAACGCAGACAGAAATCAATAAGGTACGTCCGATAGCGCTTTGGATATCCTTATTGAAGAATATGCCTGCCGTTGATAAGTCACGAGCGCTGATATAGGCGTCTTCGACCGTATTCGTCTTCGAGAACCAGAACTTCCAGTCGATGGAAGAAATGACGCCCGGAGTGGATTCCAAGGATTCCAAGACGAAGGAAACTAATGGAACGATGGCGAAGAAGACAACCACGATCATGACGATGATGGCGATTGGCCATCTCCATCCACGGAGGTTGATTTTGGAAATCTGACCTGACTTACCGGATACGGTGGTGAATCCACGACGTGATTTGGTAAACCAGTTATTCAAAACCAAGATGAGCATTGAGAAGATCATCAAGACGGTGGCCATGACGTAGCCTTCGCCAGTCTTTCC
>CAYPED010000058.1:3029-6030 GCA_964409745.1 uncultured Staphylococcaceae bacterium
ATGGAAGTGAACGACTTGTTGACGTTCAACATGTAAGGAACGGTGTAGCTGGAGATAGAGGAAGAGAATACCAATAGAACGGTCGAGACGATAGCTGGAGCGACGATTGGCAACGTAATCCTTCTTAATATCTTCCCGCGCGAGGCTTTCAAGACGGTGGCCGCTTCTTCAAGGTTGGCATCCATGTTACGCAAGATACCACCTATCAAGATATAGGCGAATGGGGCGTAGTGGATACCCAAGCATAAAGCCGAAGGCCAGAAGCCATAAGTTAGCCATTCAGGGGCGCATAGGCCAGTCAATGACTGCAATAAACCGATACCAGGGGCCGAGGCGATCTTGGTGTTCTTGAAGAAATTCACCCAGAACATGGCGATGGACCACGAAGGCATGATATACGGGAATACGAATACCGTTGAAAGGAATTTCTTAAACGGCATGTTGGTGCGGGTAATCAAGAACGCAACCGTGCCACCGCCGATAACGGCAACGGCACAAGCCACCAAAGACATTAAGATGGACTTATATAACGGAGTCCAGAAGTAGTTGGCGGAATAGCCAGGGGTTCCTTTGTTGGCTAACAAGTATGGCCAGGTTAAGAAGGTGAAGTTTCCCTTTCTTAACGAGGTGTCGAATTCTTCGTTCAAGGCTTTCGCTTCCGCACCGGATTGGACAATCAACGAGTTGCTGACCATCTTGATCAATGGATAGATGACGGTGAGAACAAAGAATATCGCGAAGATGACGATAATCAAGTTAGCCGGTCTGGAGAGATACTGACCGATTGAGTTAAAGACTTTTTTCGCACGCTTACCGAAACTCGGTTTGACAGTAGCTGCGCTAGAAGTCATAAGTTTCTCCTTTGAGATAAAGCAATAACGGGGATTGTGGGCTGGCCCAGAACCCCCGTTATTCAAAAGCTAATTAATTAGCGAGATGTGATGCTGCTTATTTGTTGCCAGCAGTGACCTTGGCAATGATAGCATTGACGGTCGAGGTCTTAACGCTCTTCAAATATTCGAAGTCTTCGTTGAGTTCCTTTTCTTTGTGCTGTTCTTTGGTCCAGTCGCCCTTGGCATACTTGAAGGAAGCAGAGGCAGTGCCTGGATAGTAGTAACCATACTGGTTAGCGGCGTCGCCATTGGCGTCTGGGGTGCTTGCGTTGTAGATAGCAGAAGTGTAGGTGCTTTCTTCTAACAAAACACGGGCGAATAAAGCGGCGGTGTATGGGAACTTAGCGTTGTTGATGATTTGGGAGTCCATGCAATACATGAAGCCATTGAAACCATCGATGGCCCAATCCCATTTAACGGTTGACATGGCGTTGATGCCAGTTTCGTTGTAGGTATAGGTCTTGCCATCACAAGTGACGGTGATGCCAGTGTCGGTGGTGTCGCCATCGCCATTGAGGTCAACGTCATAGTTCTTGCCAACGGCGTCTTTCATCTTGGCGAAAGCGCCATAGTAGACGATACCAGCGGCCCAGTCGTCCTTGATCTGGGTTTCTTTCATGGCAGTGCCGTCAGAGGTATGCCAACGAGAGATGGTGTCGAGGAACTGATCCAACCACTGTTCGCCAGCGGTGGCATATTTGTCGGACTTCACCCAATCAGTGCCGAAGTACTTCTTGTAAGCGGCTTTGATTCTGTCTTGTTCTTTGCTATTCAAAGCGGAGAGTAAGAAGGACATGTTGATCTGTTCGGTTTCTGGGGACTGGAAGGAGACCTTGCTGATAGCGTCGGACTTGTTGGCGTCCTTGGCGGCGGTGGTCATCTGCCAGATGTTATGGAGCTTGAATCCGTTGACGGCTTCGAAGTTGGTGTTGGTCCAGAATAATTTGAAGAAGTGGATACCCTTGAGTGGGTTGCAGTCTTCATCGGCTAAACCGATGGCGGCTTTGTCTTTTGGAGAATAGTTGTAGAGAATGCCATCTTCGACCAAGGTAGCGAAGGAACGGGCGTCCTGAGCTAAGACATAGTCGGCGAAGTAGGTGTTGTCAGCGGCCTGCAAGGCGGTTAACAAAGCGGCATCCTTATAACCGTTGTTGACGTCGATGTTGTCATTGTCGGTTCCGTAGTGGATCCAATCACACTGAGCAGCGACGGAGGTGGCGACCTTCTTCAAAGCGGAAGTTAAGCCGACAACCTTGAACTTTTCGTTTGGCTGGGCTTCGAATTCCTTCTTGGATTCGGCCTTCAACTCGTCAATAGTCATCTTGCTAGCTTCAGAAGCGGCAAGAGCAGTGCCTTCGAGCTTTTCGTTACCGCAAGAAGACATCGCGATGGCGGAGCCTGCTAAGATTAAGAGGACTCCTAATTTTGCACCTTTTTTCATTTTTACCTCCTCGAAAAAAGATTTTATTTTTAAGGCAAATCTGCCGATAACATACCATTTACAGGCTATGGCACGCAAATTTGTCTTATATGATTACATATAGGTTACAAGATATTTAACATAATTGTCCATTAAAAAGTGGTGAATTATTGTTCACTTTTTATGGTCGAAATAAAAAAAGATAAGATGACAACGCATCTTATCCTAGATAGAAATCTCTCCAATTTTTTAGCCGTTCTGGCGTTATATGAAAGTGCTTTACTAAAAAATCGTCGAACGTGCCATATTGTTTCAGAATTGAGTTCATACAGATTTTGTAATATCTCTTCTCCACTACAACCAGTTTTCTCATGCAATGAGCGCAATAAGGTTTACCACTTCTATTGAAAGCCTCGTCGATTCTCAATTTATTCTTATCTTTGCGAGCGACATTCGATAACAAATAGTCGTTCAATATCTCTTTTTCATTGACACCTAGAGCGTGCAGTAAAATGAAGAAGAAAATTCCAGTTCTATCTTTTCCGCCTTGGCAATGAACCAAAATTCTTTCGTGTTCATCCAAGGCTTCGAATATTTTTCCAAAGGCCATCGAAAAAGGTATTTCCTTGTATAGTTTTAGATATTCTAGGTATTTGTGGTGGAAATCTTTACGAGTTGGATGAGAATA
>CAYPED010000059.1:0-5525 GCA_964409745.1 uncultured Staphylococcaceae bacterium
TTTGGTTTCTTGGAACGATAACGTCGTTTATGTGAATAAATCCCAATTGGATGCCTTATATTCTTCTGATTTGTCGGGTTTCACCATACTATTCGCCAGGGAATCCTGCTCCGATTGTTCTTATATGTTCTCCGCCTTCTTTGAAGACTACGCTTCGTCTTTGAAGGGTGATCTCTATATTTACGATGTCTCCGAACAGAGAAGCCTATCCTCCGAAGAATACCAAACCTTCAAGGATGAATACGGATTGTCTTCTCTTTATTCGGAATACGGCTATTCCACCGGCGTGGTCCCAACCTTCCAATATATCGTCCCTGGCTCTTATACCCATAAAGCGGATCTCATCAAAGATGCGGCCATCTATGCGAATGACTCCTTAAGCTTGGTCAATAACGATTATCAAGTGACCACCTCTTATTGGTCCGGAACCCTATATCATGAATTCTTAGATGGGGTTAATCTCGACTCCAAATTACTAGGTAAGACCATTCCGAATAATCAAGTTAACAATGGCTATTGGGGTAATGAATATGCCAATAATTATCACGAACCTTTAATCAAAGAATTCCTTAAATTCTACGTTGGGGTAAATAAGTAAAGAAAAAGCCACGAGCGATTCGTGGCTTTCTTTTTTTCTTAGTCGGCTAAAGTGCCCATCGGATCCCATGGATGAAGCGGGGTCGGCTCTTTCAAGCAGGCTTCCTTTTCTTCTTTGGAGAGGAATTCCTTACGGACGACGGCTTGATAGACGAACTTGTCGAACCAAGTTCCGCTCATGGCGTAGTAGCCGTTCTTGGCGATGTCGGAACCCCAGGAATTCTCGATCTTCCATCTATTTGGCTTGCCATTAACTTCGTTAACGCCGACGATGACCATCGCGTGGTTCATGGCCGAATGCCAGAAGTCGAGCATGTCGCCCTTTTCGAATTCGATGCCAAAACCGAAGGCATCTTCATAATTAAGAGCGTTGTCATCCCAAGCGAAGTGGCTTCTTTCTCTATAGAAAGAGACATCGGAGCCGAACCAGACTGGATAACCGGCTTTCAACTGAGCGATGATGACTTCCTTAAGGCGTTCCATCGGGAGGTTAAGATGGTTGATTTTCTTGCCTTCGATGACGTTGCCTAAGTGTTCGATGGTGTAGTTCTTATAGAATGGCTTCTCCTTGGTTGGGGAATTGATCAAGGATTGATATTCATCGATTTCATCGCCGACATACTTCTCGAAGAAGGATTTCGGGGTGAGGTCTTTCTCGATATGATAGACACCGTCTTTGTCAGTCCATTCGAAATCGAACTTCTTTGGAGGTACGCCGAAGGCGTTAAGGAACATATCGTAGATTTTCTCGATGGTTTCTTCTTTGTCTTTGCGGATTTCTTCGATGGAAACACCCTTTTCGTAAGCTCTGAAGGCTCTGGCTCCGAAGTTACGGATAGCGGCGTTTACCAAGAAATCGGTTGGCTGAGTGCTGTTAGACTGGAAGGTCTCTGGGAAGAGGGACTGCGGGATCAAGCCATATTTCTTAACGAGGTTGACGAACATATCCCATTGGCCACCGTCGGAGACTGGGTCTTTCATGATGAATTGGACTTCTCTATCGTCGTGATCTCTGCCAACGAAGGAGAGGATGGTCTCTAAGGCAAAGTTGGACTTTTCGATTTTATCGAAGAGGGAGATGTAGTTCTGGGATAATTCGAACTTGGTGACGTTAAGTTTCTTGGCGACGATCTCTCTTAAGATATTGAGACCGGCGAAGATCCAGCAACGGCCGGATTGCTTCTGGTTGCAGACGTCCATGGTTTTGACGACTGTGGTGAAATTCATTTCGACTCCTGGGATGGAATCGGTGTTGAAGATGACGGAGGTAAGGGTGTTGTTGCTCAAAGCCCTTCTGACGATGGCGTTTTTCTTATCCGCCTCGTAGTTATCCATGATCTTCTTGGTTCTTTCGGCATTAAGAGCGCCGAGAGTTTCTTTATTAGGCATAAATACTAAAGGTCCTTTCTTTAACGAAAGAAAGACTATCCCAAAGGTGATTTTTGTCAAGCAATGTTATAAGGAAATGAACTTTCATTGCCTTATTTTGATAACTTCACTAGAATTAAGCCGACTTAAGGAGGTCTATTTATGGACCAGGCATTAGAACGTTTCTTACGTTACGTCAAAATCGATACTCAATCCAACGATATGAGCGATTCCACCCCTTCGGAGGCTAAGGAGCTCAACTTAACCCGTTTGCTCAAAGACGAGCTCAAAGAATTGGGAATCGATGGAGAGATTGATGAATATGGGAGATTGTACGCCCACCTCCCAGGCGAGGAGGGTGTTTCCAAGATTGGCTTCAATAGCCACGTGGACACCGCTTTGGAATGCTCGGGCAAGGATGTCAAACCGCAGATCATCGAGAACTATGACGGCGGAACCATCCGTTTAAACGATACTTATTCGATGAACCCAGCCGATTTCCCACGCCTTCAAAATAGAGTGGGAGATACCTTGGTGGTTACCTCTGGCGATACTTTGTTAGGGGCTGATGATAAATCTGGCGTGGCCATCATCATGAGCGCGCTTGCTTACTTTGTAAGCCACCCAGAAGTGAAGCATCACTCAATCAGTATCTTATTCACCCCTGATGAGGAAATCGGAAGAGGCCCAGAGCACTTCGATTCAGAGAAGTTCGGGGCGGATTTCGCCTACACCATCGATGGTGATTCTCCAGTCAATATCGAGATGGAGAACTTCAATGCCGCCCACGCCGATATCGTTATCGAAGGCGTTTCCATCCATCCGGGCGAAGGCAAGAACAAAATGGTCAACGCTGCTAGATTAGCCGCTGAATTCGATTCCTATCTCTCTTCCAAGGATAGGCCAGAGCACACAACTCTCCGTGAAGGTTTCAATCATTTAGTCTCCATCGAAGGTTCGGTCGATAAAGCCTCTATGCATTACATCATCCGTAATCATGATGGCAAGAAGTTAGAAAAACAAAAGGAAGATATCAAAAAAGCCGTCGAAAAGCTTTCCAAGAAATACCCGAAAGCCAAGATTTCTTTAGAAATCAAGGACGACTATAGGAACATGAAGGAAATCTTCGATAAGGATCCACGTGCCATCGAACACGCCGTAAAGGTCTATCGTTCTTTAGGCATTGAGCCGAACTTCTCCCCGATCAGAGGCGGAACCGATGGAGCCACTTTCTCCTTTAATGGTTGCCCAACCCCTAATTTGGGAACTGGTTCCTATCACCACCATGGTCGCTTCGAATTCTTGTCAGTCAAAGAATTCCATCAGATGATTGATATCGTCATCGCATTGGCCAAGATTTAAAAAGAAAAAAGGCACGTTTCGGCGTGCCTTTAATTTCTACTTGGCTGGGGTGACTGGGATCGGACCAGTGCATCTCGGATTCAGAGTCCGATGCCTTACCGCTTGGCTACACCCCAAGTGCAAAAGTTATTTTACTCAAAAGCCTTGCTAGTGCAAGCAAAACTAGGAGCAACATATGTCATTCATCATCGCTGTCGTCGGAGGAAGCGGGTCTGGGAAGACCCCCCTCCCTAGAGAACTAAGGAAGAAATTTCCTTCTTCTTCCATCCTTTTGGTGGATATGTATTATAAGGACAACTCCGCCCTTCCTCTGGAAGAAAGGGCCAAACTTAACTACGATGACCCCGAAAGATTCGATGCGGAGTTATTTTCCAAACACCTTAAGGATTTGAAGGACGGTAAGGCGGTTGACGCCCCGGTTTATGACTTTGCTATCCATAATAGGACCAAAGAGACCACCCACATTGAACCTGCCGATGTCATCATCGTCGATGGGATTATGTCGATGTGGTTGGCTAAGAGGGAGGCCTTTGATTACACCATCTATGTGAACGCTGATGCGGACACCAGATTAGGCAGACGATTATTGAGGGATATCCGAGAAAGGGGAAGAACCCCGGAATCGGTCATCAAGCAATACATCGCCACCGTCAAGCCGATGCATAACCGCTATGTAGAATCCTGTAAGTACAATGTCGATTTCGTCTTCGATAATGAGAAAGACGGAAGACCGGATGCCGACACCGTCGATTTGTTGGTGAAGAAAATCCAAGGGAGAATGAATGAAAGTAAGTAAAGGAATGATATTCTCTTTAAAAAGAGAAAACCCACCGATTGATAATCTAACCATCTCCTTGGACTTAAAGAGCAAGGACGAATCGTTTATCTTCTCTTTGGGAAAGGGGACCGATATATCCTCGGAATCTTATGATCACCCGACCTTCGTTTATGTCTTAGGCGGATGTGGGAGATTCAATGAGATTGAGTTAGAAGAAGGCGACTTCGCTTTCTTTGATAAAGACACTTATGTAGGCAAAGAAGCCGAAAAAGGAATAACCTATTTAGAGATACACGTTAATAAGGAGAAAACCATTATGAATGAAAACATCAAAGCCAGCCAGGTCTTCAAGTTGAAAGACTTATTGCCGTATATGGAAGATAAGGTCATCAACACCGAGATCTTCAAAAGCGACAAATCCCGCTTATCTTTGATTTCCATGGCCAAAGGAACCGCCTTATCCCCGCATAAAGCCCCGGGCGAAGCCCTTCTCTTCATCCTGGATGGGGAAGGCAAGATCACCTACGAAGGCAAGGAATACATCGTTAAGGAAGGCGATAACTTCGCCTTTGAGAAGAACGGATTGCACGCCGTTGAAGCCTTGACCAACTTCAAATTCGCTTTGTTCTTAGAAGCCTAAAAGAAAAAAAGAATCCCGGTTATCGGGATTTTTTCTTAGGCGGCATCGTAATTATCGCGATAGGAGTAAGAGCCGCTTCCTTCGTTGCTTTGTGGCTCGTAGTCCCTTTCGCGGAGCATCTCCCTATCGGAGCCGCCGTCGTATTTCGATTTGCGTTTTTCTGGTTGCATGGCTCTATTATGACACCTTAAGCCTGATTATGTTATAATCAACAACATCTTGGAGGTTTTCCAATGAGTGAACAAGAATGCACGCATGACTGCTCCAGTTGCGGAGTAGAGGGATGCGGCGAAAGGGAAATCCAAAAGCTTTCCACTTTGCCTAGCGCCCACATTAAGAAAATAATCGCCGTCATCTCCGGAAAGGGAGGGGTCGGCAAGAGCCTGGTATCCTCTCTTTTAGCCAAGGAATTGGCGGAGAAAGGCTATAAAGTCGGGGTTTTGGACGCCGATGTCACCGGTCCATCGATTCCGAAGGCTTTCGGGGCTTATGCCCAAGCCACCGGCGATGAAGAAGGAATTTATCCGGTCGAATCGAGAAAAGGAATGCCTTTGATCTCGGTTAACTCCCTATTGGAGGATACTTCTGAACCTATCATTTGGAGAGGCTCGCTTATTTCCAACTTTGTTGGTCAGTTATTCTCCCAAACTTACTGGGGAGAATTAGACTTCTTGGTGATTGATATGCCACCAGGAACCGGAGATGTTCCTCTTACCGTTTTCCAGCAAATCCCAGTTGATGGGGTCTTGGTGGTATCCACCCCGCAGGATTTGGTAGGTT
>CAYPED010000059.1:5535-6005 GCA_964409745.1 uncultured Staphylococcaceae bacterium
GTTTCCAAATCCGTGAAAATGGCCCAGATGATGAATGTCAAAACCTTAGGCTTGGTTACCAACATGGCTTATGTTAAGTGTCCAGACTGCGGAAAGAAGATTTTCCTTTATGGCGAACCTTCTTATTCAGTGGCCACTTCATATGGACTAAAGCCTCTTGACGAAATCGGCATCGATCCAACTTTGGCCAAAATGGTTGACGAAGGCGATATCGAAGCTTACGAACCTCATCTCTTAGGAAAGGCAGTTGAGGCCGTTATTGGTCTCTTGAAGTAATGAAATGAATGACGATTCCAAAGGAACCGTCTTTCTTTTTGTCTCATTTCAATACCTGGTTTCATTTAGAAAATCATAAGTTTTAGCTGTAATTTCATTTAGAAAATCATAAGTGAAGTCATTGTATTGATTTGATGAGGAACTAGATTCGTTGACAATTTATACGAGGCGGATTTCGGCCTCTTTATCAATGT
>CAYPED010000060.1:0-4231 GCA_964409745.1 uncultured Staphylococcaceae bacterium
CAATGAAGTCCTATAGCCACGGCATGAAGCAGAAAATCACCATCATCGCCGCTCTTATCCATAAGCCAAAGATTTGGATCTTGGACGAACCTATGACCGGTTTGGATCCAAACTCCATCTATCAAATCAAAGAATGTATGAGAGAACATGCCAAAGAAGGCAATATCGTCTTCTTCTCCTCTCATATCATCGATGTCGTTAAGAACCTCTGCGACGAAGTCGTCATCATCAAGAAAGGCGATCTCATCAGACGCATTGATTTGGATGCTGAGCCAGAAGAAAGGGAGAATCTCGAAGAGACCTTCCTCCGTTTGACCAGCGACAGCGAGGAAGAATCCAAAACCTTGATTGAAGAAGAAAAGAAGGAGAAAGGAATCGCGTGAAGAAGCTAGAAAACAAAAAAACATCTGCTTTCCGACGCTTTTTCGCGGTTGATTGGCGCGCCTTTTGGGTGTTGGTGAAAATGCTTTTCTCCAACTCCATGTCCATCAACTGGAAGAAAGATAAGAAAAAAGCCATCATCAAGATCGTTCTGAGCTTGGTCGCTTTCGCGGTGGTTGCTGCCTTATCTTATGTCTTCTTCTATTTCTGCATCAGATTTAGCATTTTCTCCTTATTGGCCTTCGTTCCGATGAGCGTTCCGTCCATCGTGGTGACCATCCTTTTGATCATCTCGTTCATCGCCTCCTTATCAAAGGTAACCGAGGAGCTATATTTCGGCGAAGACAATAAGGTCTTGCTTACGTTGCCGACCAACGGGAACACTTTGTTCTTATCGAGATTGGCTGTGCGTTATATCAGTTCCTATCGCCGTTCCTTGTTATTGGAAATCCCGTTCTTGATTGGATACTTTGCTGTTAGCAAATACCCGGTTTATATGTATTTCGTCTTATTCATCATTTGGGCTTTGATTGACCTGGTGATGTTATTACTGGCTTCCATCGTAAGCATCCCTGTCTATTACCTAAAGAAGGGCATTCGTACCCACACTTGGGCCAGCATCATCGTCAAGTCCATCATGGTGGTCATCATCTTGGCTTTGTGCATCACCGTCATCGCCCTTGTCCCGGATAACATCGATATCTTCTCCAACTGGGGCACATACTTCGCTAAGATTCAAAATGGTTTGAATTACTACAAGAACAACCTTGGTTTCTTCTATCAGGTATCCATGGTTTACCTAGGCAATTTCACTGGGTTTAGTTTCTATTACATGTCCCGCTCGGCCATTGCTGGTTTGTGGACCTTATTGGCCATAATTGGGCTTATCGTTGTGTTATTCGTGGCCTCTTTGGCTTTGGCTAGCCCATTGTATTTGAAACTAGCCAGCGGAACGGGAGAACTCCAAGCCAAAGTAAAGAAGAAAGCCAAAGAGAAGCAAAGCAACGGCTTGCCTCCATTTCTTTCTCAAATCAAGAAAGACGCTATATTGTTCTTCAAGAATTCGAGCATCTCCTCTTCGTATATCGGCACCTTCTTGGCTTTGCCTTTATTGATTGGCTTGCTAGCCAAGATCTTTACCGCGATGGACTTGAATAGCCGTGGTGATGCCCTGGTCCAGGTCGTTAGTTTGTTAATCGCTTTGCTTATTGGCTTAAGCACCAATTCGGTCATTGCCCGCATCTATTCCGAAGAGGGTGGAGCCTTTAAATTGGCGAGAACCTATCCGTTAAAAGAACATTACGCGGTTGGAAGCAAGCTTATCATCCCTGGCTTCTTTGGATGTTTGAGTTTGGTGGCTTGCATCATCGCTTTGGGATATATCCGTCCAGAGATGCTTGAAGGAACGATCTTTATGGGCGTGGCGATGGTCTTTGTCTATGTTGGTCATTTGCTATATAGCGCCGGCCTTGATTTCACCAATCCAAGCTCCACATTCGGCGGTGGTTCCTTCTTAGCTAGGAACGAAAACCGCTCGGTAATCATGGCTTTTATCACTTCAGCCTTGTTTGCGGTCTTGTATTACTACTACTTCCAGGACCATATCGTTTGGTTCTCGTCCTTGCAGGCAACCGCTGGATTCAAAGTGTTCATCTTGGGCATTATCTATCTAGCCCTCAACATTATTCTTTATGTTCGTAAAGTCAGATACATTTACAAAACGGGGGAGGTCTTATGAAAAAAGGTGTAGCCGTCTTAGTTAGCGCGATATGTCTTTTGGCCGTCGTTTTCGTCGCGGTCTTTGGCACCCGCCCACAAGGCATCGTCCCTGTCGTTTACATTACTAGTCTTACCATCAAACCAAGTGATAACAGCCGTTATTGGACCACGGATAGTGGCATCCATCAATGTGTCATCGAATACGATCCGGATAAGGAAGTCACCGATGGCGAAGATTGCTATATGCCATACATTTTCGTCACCGACATTCTCCCTGAAAATGCGACTAATAGAAGCTTCGTTTATACCCTTGCTAAAGAATACGAAAACTACATTACCTTCTCTTCTGGCGAACAGGCTGCCAGACAAGGCGCCTTCCTTATCAAAAAGGTCACTGACCGCCAAGATCCGATGGTCGTTTCCATTTCCGTTTCCCCACAAGATGGCGGGAGCGGCAAAGGCGACACTTTGAAGATTGTCATTGTCTATGACAAGGTCTACGGAAGCTCCTCTACTCCAACCAGCATTTAGCCCATTCTTTTAATCAATTATCTTCAATGCTAAAATCTTGACGGATATTTTACTTTGCAAAATATCGATATAAACGATGCAGTATCTCTATTTGACATTAGTAGCCCTCGCTCCGGTAGTCCTCAGCATCGTTTTCTTTTTGCTTGATAAATACACGAAATTCAAGAATCTCAAATACATCGTCAAACAGATTATCTATGGCGTCGCCTTTGGCGGATTGGCCATTCTTGGCACCGAATGTGGCATCCCAATTTCGGGAGCTCAGATCAATTGCCGCGACGCTTCCGTTTTGACCGCCGGCTTATTGCTTGGTGGTCCAGCCGGCATGATTGCTGGCGTTATCGGTGGGGTTGAGCGTTTCGTTAGCGTCTATTGGGGCGTTTCCTCCTTCACCCAAATCGCTTGTAGCGTTTCTACCGTCTTAGCCGGTGCCTATGCTTGGCTAATCCGTAGATTCATGCTCGAAGAACGCCGTCCTGGCATCTTCTTTGCTTTCTGCGCCGCGGTGGTTATGGAAGTCTTCCATATGGCGATGATCTTCTTCACCAACTTCAGCGCTCAGACCCAAGCCATGGAAGTGGTTAGGGCCGCCACGCTCCCAATGGTTTTAGGCAACGGCTTGTCCGTCGCAGTCTCAACCTTGGTCATGACCTTACTTAACAAAGAGAAACTTTTCACCAAGGTAAAGGACACTAAGACCTCGAAAATCGTTCAGCAGTGGCTTCTTTTGACCGTCGTTGTCGGTTTTATCGCCTCTGGTGTCTTCGTTTATAGCTTCCAAACCTCATTAGCCAAGAGCGAGGCCAAAGAATCGTTGAATTTGGCTATCTCCGATACCGAGGCGGATATCAAAGACAGATCAGACGCCAATATCTTAGCGATTTGCCAAGACGTGGCTTCCGATTTAACGGCAGGTTATGATGTTGACCTTATCGCCGATAGACGTGATGTTACCGACATCCACGTCGTCAATGGCAAAGGCATTATCATTAAGAGCACCGATTTATCCCTAATCGGTTGGGATATGCATAATTCGGACCAATCGGCTGAATTCCTATGCCTCTTAGATGGGAAAACCACCACTTACGTCCAAGCTTATGGGCCTATTGGTTCCAATGAAGAGATCTATCGTAAGTTCGCCGGTGTTACTTATGACGATGGTTTCGTTCAGGTCGGATATGATGGGGATCGTCTTCAAAGAGACATTGCTGAACAGGTTACCAACGTAACCAAAAACCGTCATGTCGGAAAAGAAGGATGCGTTCTCGTCCTTGACCAAAACAAACAAATAGTTTCGGGCCCAGATTCATTCGCCAAAGAAGGCCCGCTTCAAAGCAGCAAGGACACCTTCACAATCTCCGAGGCTTTCAAAGTCACCGTCAAGGGGACGGAATATTATTGCTGCTACGCCATCTCCGAAGGTTATTACATCGTTTCCTTGCTTCCGGTTGAAGAAGCCATGGCGGATCGAAACATCTCTTTGTATCTAAGCACCTTCATGGAAGTCATCGTCTTCGCCATCGTCTTTGCCTTGGTCTATGCCTTGATTGAAAGAACGGTCGTCAAACAGCTTAAATACGTCAATAAGACTTTATATGCC
>CAYPED010000060.1:4241-5876 GCA_964409745.1 uncultured Staphylococcaceae bacterium
ACGCCATCTCTAATGGAGACCTTTCCTTAGAAGTGGATGTCAGGGGTTCGCAGGAAATGTCTTATCTTTCCAACGATATCAACAGAACCGTTGATTCGATGAAAAAATTGATTTCCGAAGCCAATCAAAGAATCGATGACGAGTTGGAATTCGCCAAGCAGATTCAATTCTCTTCCTTGCCGGTTATCACCGAAAAAGTGAGCAAGAGACAAGAATTCGATATCTACGCGAGCATGAAGACCGCCAAAGAAGTCGGTGGGGATTTCTATGATTTCTATGGAAACGATGAGAAATTCAACATCATGATCGCCGACGTCTCGGGCAAAGGTATTCCAGCCGCGATGTTCATGATGCGTGCCAAGGCGGACTTGAGAACCATGACCGAAGCCGATTATCCGTTAGATGAAGTCTTCACCTCCGCCAATAAGGCGTTATGCGATAGAAACGACGCCGGAATGTTCGTCACGGCCTGGCAAGGCAACATCGACTTAGAAACCGGCGTTTTGACCTTCGTTAATGGCGGTCATAACCCTCCTTTGATCAGAAGAGCGTCCACCGGCAAATTTGAATACCTTAAGTCCAAAGCCGGCTTCATTTTAGGTGGCATGGATGGCTTCAAATATCATTCCAACCAACTGCAGCTAGAACCAGGGGATATCATCTTCCTTTATACCGATGGTATAACCGAGGCTGTAAATAACGAGCTTTCCCTTTATGGCGAAGAACGTTTGCTTAGTTTGCTGAATAATATGGAGGTCCAAGATATGAAAGATCTCTGCTTGAAGGTTGAAAAGGACATCGATGAATTCGCATCGGGCGCCAAACAAGCTGACGATATCACGATGTTAGCCTTCCAATATAAGGGAGTCACTCCAATCCCAAGCATTCATTTCGATGAAGCCAAGTTAACGGATATCGAACAAATGACCGAATTCCTCAATAACGAGTTATCGAAGGTCTCATGTCCGAAGAAGACGACCTATCAGTTGGATGTCGCTTTGGATGAGATTGTCTCCAATATCATCAACCATGGTTACGAAGGCAAAGGCGGACCACTTACGATGTCGGTGGAATACCGCGAAGAAAAGAACGCCATCTATCTGAAATTCATCGATAAGGGCATTCCATATAATCCGTTGCATAACGCCGATCCAAACCTCAATGTTTCTTTAGAAGAAAGAAAAGTCGGTGGGGTTGGCATCTATATCGTCAAGAACACGATGGACGACATGAAATACAAATACGAGAACTCAGAGAACATTCTGACTTTGACCAAGTTCCTTAAAAAGGAAGGAGAATAGCGATGGAAAACCTTAGTTACAAATTGGAAAACGGCATCCTTACCGTTTCAGTCGGTGGAAGAATCGATTCCAGCAACGCGGCTGAATTCGATGCCGAGTTGGAAAAGATCCGCACCAATAACCAACATAACGATTTGGTTATCGATGCGGAGGAGCTTCAATACACTTCCAGCGCCGGTTTACGCGCTATCTTACGTGTTTTGAAGCTTGAACCAGGCATGAAAATCATCAATGTTTCCAGCGAAGTTTATGACATTTTCGAGATGACTGGCTTCACTGAATTGATGACCATCCAAAAGGCTTACCGTCAGATTTCGGTGGAAGGCGCCGAATT
>CAYPED010000061.1:0-5718 GCA_964409745.1 uncultured Staphylococcaceae bacterium
ATTTGTATTTCTTGAACTATTTGCCTTCAAGAACACTTGGAGACGCGCACTTCTATCAGCTCAACCTAACGAGCAAAGGCGTTACCAAGATTGCTTAATCAATCGCCCACGAAAAGTAAACGGCTCTTCGTGGGCTTTTCTTTTCCTAAGGTTTATTGATTCAAAATCACATTATTTGCATATTCCTTAAAGGAAATTATCATTTAACTATGCAAATACCAGGAAACACCGAACTTAAGAAACTTAAGCTCAATATCAATAACGTTAACTTCTATGGAAAGGTAGAGAATACCAATCCAAGCGGTTCTATCAAAGATAGAGCGGTCTATCAAATCCTGATGGATCTCAAAGACGAAGGCAAGCTGACCAAAGACACCGTCATCATTGAGGCCACTTCAGGCAACACAGGCATCGGACTTGCCTACTATAGCAAAGTCTTTAACTATCGTTTAATCATTTATATGCCAGAGTCCATGTCTGAGGAAAGAAGAAGGATGATCACTTCCTTGGGTGGCGAACTTAAACTGGTTAAAGGCGGCATGTCCTTAGCCGAAGAAGAAGCAATGAAAGCCGTTCAAGAGAATCCAAATTACATTCTTTTTAACCAATTCAATAACAAGGGTAACGTCAAAGCCCACTACTTAACCACAGGTCCCGAAATCCTTGCCCAGTGTCCTAGGATTGACTATTTGGTGGCTGGAATCGGAACCGGCGGAACCATCACTGGAATCGCCAAATATCTCAAAGAGAAAAAGTCTGACGCCAAGATTCTCGGGGTAGAACCAAAGGAAAGCCCACTTCTTACCAAGAATGAAGCCCATCCGCATCTAATCCAAGGCATCGGTCCAGACTTTGTCCCATCGATCTTGGATAGAGAATTAATCGATAGCATAATCGATGTAGAAGGGCTAAAAGCCATCGAAAGAGCTAGATACATCAGAGACATAGAAGGTATTGATGTTGGCATCTCTTCAGGCGCCGCTTTAGAAGGGGCCATCCAATATGTCAAAGAGAACAATATTCACGATAAGAACGTCGTCGTCATCTTCCCAGATAAAGGAGATCGCTACCAATGGTAAATAACGAACTAGAACTAATCGACTTTGCGGAAACCGTATCCGAAATCCTTTTATGTGATAACGAAACAAAAATAAAAAGACCATTCGTAAACAATGACAAAAAGCAAAAGGAAGCCTTTTATTCCAAAATCGATGAATTGAAGGATAAAGTAAGACAAGACCTTAACTTTTTCCTTGCTTCCGATCCTGCCGCCGATAGCAAAGAAGAGATAATTGCCTGCTATCCGGGATATAAGGCCATCGTCTATTATCGAATCGCTCACGAACTATCAAAACTTGGTTTAAAGTTCGAAGCTAGAATCATCTCCGAATATATCCATAGGCACACCGGCATCGATATCCATCCAGCGTCCGAAATCGGCGTTCCGTTCTTTATCGACCACGGAACTGGTATCGTTATCGGCGAAACCACCATCATCGGCAATTACGTCAAACTCTATCAAGGCGTCACCCTTGGTGCCTTATCCCTCTCGGCTGGCTCGGCCTTAAAGGGAGCCAAACGTCATCCAACCATCGGCAACAACGTAACCATCTATTCCAACGCTTCCATCTTTGGGGGAGACACCATCATCGGCGACAATGTCGTCATCGGTTCCAACGTCTTCTTGGTGGAGTCGGTTCCAGCCAATCATAAAGTGATGTTAAGAAAGCCGAAATTGGTCCTTATCAAAAAGTGATACGAATAAGCGTCAGCCATCTATTGGTTGACGTTTTTTCTTTGCGTATGCATACGCCTAATGGGGATGTATGCAATTTAAAGCATACATAAAAGGCGTTTTTGGAGTATAATCAACCCGTTATTTCAACATTAGGGGATAAACTATGAAAGTAACCTTCTATGGTTCGACCGGCAACTGTGGCAAACCGACTTTGCCAATGCTTCTCGAACTAGACTTCATCGAAAAGATCACCATCATGGTCCATAACCAGACGAAGACCTTTAAGAAGTTGGAAAAGAAATATAAAGACAAATTGGTTGTCATCAAAGGCAACCTCGGGAATATCGACGATGTCAGAAAGACTTTAGGGGATTCCGATTTCGTCATCAATATGGCCGCTGTCATCCCTCCTAAGTCTGATAAACATCATGACTTAGCGATGGAAACCAATGTGACTGGGGTGAAAAACATCATTCAGGCCATTGAGGAAAAAGGCGACAAGCAGCCTAAATTAGTCCATTACAGCACGATTGCGGTCTATGGAGACCGCAACGAAAAGCACCTTTGGCTCGAAGCCGGAGATCCGCTTATCCCATCTCCGTTCGACTTATACGCCACCTCCAAAATCAGAGGCGAATATGCCGTTCTTGAATCTAATATCAAGGATTGGGCCGTTCTTCGACAGACCGCAGTCGTCTATGACGAGATGCTCATGAAGAACGTTTCCGATGGCCTTATGTTCCATACGGCCTTCAACTGCCCATTGGAATGGGTCACCGCCCACGACACTGGAGTCATGATGAAAAACATGCTCATCAGAGAAAATAAAGGTGAGCTTAACGAAAATAACTTCTGGAAGCATATTTTCAATATCGGCGGTCCAGCTGAGAATAGATTGACCGGTTATGATTTCATCGATAAATCGTTCAGCATTATCGGTGGCTCAACCGCCAAGTTCTTCCGCCCAGGCTATAACATCTGCCGTAATTTCCATGGAGAATGGTTCTCCGATGGTTATAAATTGAATGATTTATTCGACTACCAGAAGACCACGGTGGACGAATTCTGGAAGCAATTCATCAAGAAGAACCCTATTTTCTCCGCTGGTAAAATCGTCCCTCCTTCTTTGATTAGGAAGCTGGTCATCGATCCGTTAAGGAAAGATAGCAACGCCCCGGCCTATTGGTACAAAGAAGGCAACATGGCTCAGATAACCGCCTACTTCGGAAGCAAAGAAAGATACGATGAACTCCAGTCTTTCGGCAAAGATTGGTCCAAATTCCCACTCTTATGCAAGGGAAAGAACCTTAAAAACGAAGATGTCGATTATGACGAAATCAGAAGCAACCCAACTAGAGTCAACCATCACTGGGATTTCGATAAGAAAGATGAAGACATCGACATCAATGACCTTAAAACGGTGGCGGAAGCCCATGGCGGCAAACTCCTAAGCACGGAATTCACCAAAGGCGATATGTATTCCAAAGTCCTTTGGGAGAACCAAGACGGAGTTCAATTCGAAGCCAGGCCATACACCATCCTCAGAGGTGGCCATTGGATGAATCCGATCTACACGGAATTCGTCTGGGACTATGACAGATTATCCAAAAAGGATAAAATCATGGCCGAAGTTTGGTATGACGCCCATGATAAAGACGAAAACCACACTTACTATTTCGACGAGAACGAAGAAGCGAGGATGAAAGATTTCTAAATGAAAGCCGCTCTATTCTATTTCACCGGTTCCTATAACACCCTAAAAGTCGCTGAGCATTATAAGAAAGCCATCGAAGATAATGGCTCCTCAGCGGATCTTTTACCTATCGAATCGTATCTAGAACAAGAGAAGGTCGATGTCTCGAACTACGATAGGTTCGGGCTTTTCTATCCGATACATGGCTTCTCGGCCCCAAAGATTGTTAGACGCTTCGCCAAGAAACTAGTATCCAACAACAAAACCCCATACTTTGTGGCGATGGTCTCGGGAGAGCCTATCAACCTCAACCATTGCTCCGATAACGCCCTTAAACGCATCTTAAAGAAGAACTTCCATTTCGAATCGGAATTCCACTATGTGATGGGTTACAACATGATCTTCCGTCATACGGAAGAAAAAGCCTACAAGATGTATGATGCGATGGAAAAGATCGTTCCATTGGACGTCAAAGAATACATGTTCGAAGGCAAGGACTTCAAATTAAAGAAGCCATTCTTAGGCCCCATCGCGGTGGGCATCATTAAGATTCAGTTCTTGTTCTACCCCACCAATGGCAAACTCTTCCACGTCAATCAAGAAAAATGCGTTCAGTGCATGAAGTGCGTCAATAACTGCCCAGTTCATAACATCGAATTCAAGGACGGGAAGTTCACCTTCCATAACCATTGCATGATGTGCACCCGCTGCTCGTTCAATTGTCCAGCGAATGCCATATCAATCGGCATCCTCAATGCTTGGAAAGTCAATAAGCCATATGCTTATAAAGCTGGCATGCCAGAAGAAAAAGACAAGCATAAGCGTTATTGCAAGAAGGCTTATCAACGTTACTTCGAAACTATCGATAAGCGCTTGAAAGAAGCCGAGAAATAATCAATCAGCAACGAATAGATAAAGGAGAAAAGAAAATGGATAAAGTAAGAATCCAAGACGATTTGTACAACTACGTCAACGGCGAATGGTTAGAAACCGCCGTCATCCCTGACGATAAGCCAACCTGCGGTGGCTTTGCTAAGCTCCGTGACGAAGTCGAAGAAATCATGATGAAAGAATTCGAGGACATGAGCCAATCTGGCCAATATCCAGACGAATACTTAGAGAGAGCGGTCAAGCTCTACAATGTCGCCAAAGATGGCAAACGCCGCAAAAGAGAAGGAATCCGACCGGTTTTAGCGGATTTAAAGAAGATCAAGAACCTCAAAAATATCAACGCCCTCAACCGCAACATGAAGGAAATGATCCTCAATGGGGTTGCCCTTCCATTCTCCATCGGCATCGATCCAGATTTGAAGAACACCGAGAAACACTGCGTCATGGTCTCCGGCCCATCGACCATTCTTCCTGACACCACTTATTACAAGGAAGAAATGAAAGCCCAGCACGATCAGCTAATCGCTCTTTGGAGCAATATGGTCAAAGCCATCATCGCTAAGACCCGCTTATCCAAAGAAGAGCAAGAACTATACGTCGAAGACGCCATCAAGTTCGACGCCTTGGTCGCCTCCTTGGTCAAATCCTCCGAAGAATGGTCCGAATACGTCAAGGTCTATAACCCGATGTCCACTCGCACCCTTTCGGGTTTGGTCAAGCCAATCAAATTACGTAAGGTCCTCTCCGAATTATTGGGCGAAGTCCCAGAAACCATCATCGTGGCTGAACCACGTTATTTCAAAGGTTTCAAGACGGTCTTCAACGAAGAAACCTTCGAAGCCTACAAGCACTGGGCTTATGTCAAAGAACTCTTAGGTTCCTGCCACCTCTTAAGTCAGGAATTGAGAGAATTGGCTTCCTCTTATAGCCGTGCCTTAACTGGTGTTAAGAAGATCCAATCCATCGAGAAACAGGCTTATAACTTAGCGGGTACTTATTTCTCTGAGCCTATCGGTATTTATTATGGCAAGAAGTATTTCGGCGAAGAAGCCAAGAAAGATATCACCGAGATGGTCGAAGAAATCGTCGAACAATACAAAGTCCGTATCAAAAACAACGACGTTTTATCCGATGCCACCAAGGAAAAAGCCATCCTTAAGTTATCTTGCATGAAACTCAAGATGGGCTATCCTGACAAAGTCAGAGAGATCTATTCCAAGCTCATTTTTGATGAGAACGACAATTTATACACCATCGTTAGCAAACTTGGCCGTATCTTGAGCGAAGAACATTTCAAGAAACTCAATGAACCGGTCGATCGTTCCAAATGGGCGATGCCAGGACATATGGTCAACGCTTGCTATTCCCCATACGTCAACGACATCACCTTCCCAGC
>CAYPED010000062.1:0-5623 GCA_964409745.1 uncultured Staphylococcaceae bacterium
TACTTAAGTTATTTGACGATGATGGTGTAGTCGCTGTCGGCTAATTCGCCATCAACGCAGATGTAATCCGGGGTCAATTTGACTTCGGTGCCGTTCTTTTTGAAGGTGCATCCGTCGAAAGTGAGATCGCACTTGGCACGAAGGTCTAAGAAATATTCTTTGGCTGTGCCTTTCTCTTCGGCTTCGATGGTGCAGTTCTTGAAGTTGAGGACGGTATCATCGGCGTCATAGTTAACACAGATGGTCCCGAAGTCATCGTCGTTTCCACTCCACTTATTAAGACCTTTGAGGTTGCAGTTCTCGAAAGTGGCTTTGGTTCCAGCGGAGAAAGTCTGGAAGGCGGCATAACCGACGATATCGCTGTTTTTGAAGACAAGTTCAATGTTCTCATTATAGTAGCCAACGTTGACCGCATAGTGGTCGGCGCTGACTTCGCAGCGATCCAAGACGACTTCGACCTTGCCGGTGTTTCCGTAGAAAGTTAAACCACGTTCAATGGTTGAAGCATCGACTTTGACATCTTTAAGGGTAATGGAGCAATCTTCGTTGGATTCGTTATATTGAATGACGCGATTGTCTTTATCGGCTGGGGCATTGAAAGTTTTGCCATTGCCGTAGACGGTGAGGTCACCAGTAATGGTAAGGGCTTCATCCAAAGTGATATCTTCAACGAGGTCGACATCGCTTCCTTCGGCGATAGCCTCTTGGAATTCGGAAGCCGAGGAGACTCTGGTGATTCCAGCGACTTTGGCGTTGCTCTGGACCGCTTCAACGGAGTAAGCAAGCTTGCAGGATTTCTCCTGATATTCGTTTCCGGCGTCGCTTGGGAGTTCAACGTAGACCTTGATGGTTTGGTTACCTTCGCCGACGTTGTATTTGACCCATTTGGATTCAATATCTTCGCCAGTGAAGGTATCATCGGCGATTTTTACCTTCAAACCCGCGAATAAGCCATTGTCTTCGATGGATTTAACGAGGGTGCGGTATTTGATCTTGACGTCCGAATTGTTCTTAACGGCAATCTCGAAAGTGACTTTGTCACCCGGGGTGAGTTTGTCCAAGATGAGGTTGTTTTCTTCGATCTTGGCGGTTCCGCCGTTGGTGAAGACGCCGAGGGTTTCGGTTTCTTCGACTTTATCGGTATCTGGATCGCCAGTGAGATCAACGCCAGAGTATGTTTTAAGATTGCCTAAGGTGGCGACGACCTCGACTTTGCCGGAAGTAACGGCAATGTTGGTCTTGGATTCAGAAGTGAATAAAGCGTAGGTGGAGCCAACGACTACCGATCCCGCTGCGGCGATGGCCGCTAACGAGGTCAGGATGATGTTACGTTTGGTAGACTTTTTCATATATATATATATATATATATCAATTGATATATACCTTTCTGTTTTCTCCATATTTGGATATTGGTCAGCCCTAAGGCGAGGGGGAATCTCTACTTAGGGCGACCAACGGAATCGGGTTTGGAGACGGTTAACCCTTTCCCTATAGTGACAAGCTCTAGAAGGAAACTTGAAACTACCTTTAGTTAGGGCGTCTATTCGGCGCTCGTTAATTGGATGGCTTCGACTTTAAGATCGAAGCTGGCCTTTTTGTCTTGGGCCTTGTTGTTCTTTTCGGGATCTAAGTCATCAAAGGCAACTTTGACGGAGAACTCTGCTGAGGCATCGTTCTTGGTCATCTTGCCTGATAAGATGGCATCAGTTCCGAATTCCGATAATTTCTTATTGGCCACTTCTTCCTCTCCCTTTTTGACCGTGACGGTAAGTTGGGAGATGAAATCAGGGTTGGAGTCTTCAGAGACGACGATTTTGACGTTGTAGCTGAAGGCCACCGAGCTAGGAACATAGTTATCTCCGTCTTTCTTGCCATTGACCAATTTGAGGTTGGCAAGGAATGAAGAGCCAGGGACGACGTATTCGTCCTCTTCTAGAGCGAAGATGTTTTCTTCGGTCTCTTCAGAGAAGTCGACCTCCGTGGAATCGGTGACGGTTGATAGATAACCATCCGAATCCAAGGTGGTTTTGGAATAGGAAGTCCTAAGCAAGGAGATGTTCAGGTTCCCGGCTTCGAGGTGATTGCCGATCGAAACGGAATCGGTGAACAAAGCGTAAGTCCCACCGACTAAAAGCCCAGCGCCAGCCATGCTAAGCATGGCCGCGCTTAATAGAGTTCTTAATTTCGCGGATTGAATCACGATGGGGACTCCTGCTTGTAATTAGTCTTTGAAAGCAATGGTGACGTTAGTAGCGGTGCAAGAAGAAAGGTCGATATTTCCGGCATTGTAGCCAACCAATTGGCCAGCGTTGCGTGCACCATAGCCTTTTGAATCTAAGGTTTCTCCAATATTTTTATAATCGTGGGAGTTATCGACTTTGATCTCGACGTTCTCGGCGACGGAGCTTTCAATAGCAAATCCGGAAGCGGTATGGCCGGCAAGAGAGGCAATGTCGCGATAACCGATGATGGTGGTGTCTTTGACAGCACAACCCTTGATGGTGCTGCCGCCTTCGTTGGAGGAACCAAGGATGCCACCGACTTTGTCGCCGTCGTCATAGCCATCTCCAGTGAGCCAAGTCTTGGCGGTGATTTCAGAATTGATAACCTTGCAATTTTCGATGGTGGTGCCACCCAATGTGCCGCCGGCGATACCACCGACCCAGCCACCAGAAGCAGTGATACTGGCACCGTCTAAAGTGAGGTTCTTGATATCCATGGAAGTGGCGATAGCGACGAAACCGGCACCTTTAGAAGAGCCTAATTCCTTATTGACGGTCAAGTTCTTGATGGTGTGTCCGTTTCCATCGAAGAGCCAATCGAGGCCTTGATTGTAGTCGCCATCTTTATATTCTTCTCCCTTGAAAATGCTGAATGGGGTCCATTCAAGACCCTTCATATCAATATCGTCCATCAAAACGAAATGGTAGTAGTTATTGTATGGGGCTTTGAAGAGCTTGCCACTGTTGGCTAAGCTAGCGAAGGTGACTAAGTCAGAGGAGGTATAAAGACCCAATTCGTAAGATTCAGGTTCTTCGATAGCCGCATTGCCCTGATAGGCTTCGACGGCGTAGCTGATCTTGGTGCTCTTGCCTTGGTATTCGTTTCCGGCATCGCTTGGGAGTTCGATGGTGACGTGGACGGTCTTGTCTTCACTTCCGACTTCCAATTCTTCTATGCTGGAGACAGAGGTAAGTCCGTTGAATTCTTCTTCTCCGATGGTGACTTTGAGGCCAGAGAAGAGGCCGTTGTCTTCGGCGGCTTTGATGATGGTGCGGCATTTGGCTTTGACGTCAGATTCGTTCTTGACGGTGAGGTCGAATCCGACCTTGTCGCCCGGGGTCATCTTGTCTAAAACGAGCTCGTTGTTCTCGATCTTGGCAGTACCACCATTGGTGAAGACACCGACTTCGGCGGTTTCTTTAACCACGTCAGTGGCTGGATCGCCGGTTAATTCGACGCCAGAATAGGTTTTTAAATTATTGAAAGTAGCGACCACGCTGACTTTACCAGCGGTGATAGCGATGTTGGTCTTGGACTCAGAGGTGAATAAGGCATAAGTCGAGCCGACGGTGACGGCACCCGCCGCAGCGATGGCCATCAAAGAAGTGAGAATGATACTTCTCTTGGTTTTGTTTTTCATTTGTTTTTTCCTTTCTAAAAAAAATGAATTGTGTCGATAGTTCCTTAAGAATCTATCTTCTGGTTGTTGTTACTTGCTTTTGGAAACAGTTTTCTTACTACCTCCTGCCTCTTTGGCTTTATTGGCTTGACGAGACTGTCTCCTTCTCTCGTTAGCTTTTTCTTTCTTTAAGGCCCTTTCTTCGTTGATGACCTTGACGGCCAAGGCGATACCGTCTTTGACGGCTTCGAGGGTCTCTTTGTCTTCCACCTTAAAGGTGGTTGGGGCCACTTTGGCCTCGACGTTGGAATCAGCGATGAAGTTCTTGAAATCCAAATTAGGGATCAATAATTCGGCGATGACGGTTCCGCGTTTGATCTTCAATCTGACTAAACGGTTGGCGCCTAATTTGTATTCCTCGTAGTTATCGTTCTTGAAACAGCGATAGCCTTCGACTTCTTTGGCGGTTTTGACGATTTCGTCGTAATAGCCTTTGGAAGTCTTGGTTAATTCCTTGTATTTCTCTTCTAAGGTTTTATGCGACCTTTCGAAAGAGACGTCCCCCGCTGGTTCGGTGACCACCGGAGTTGGGATTGGGGCTGGCTGAACCACCACTTGGGTCGGCTGAGGAGCGACCGGGGCTGGTTGAACCACCACCGGAGTAGGCTGGACAGCGACTGGAGCTGGCTGAGCAAGGTAGTATTTCCTCTCCCTTTCCTCGATGATGATCTCCCTGATGACGAGAGTTACGCAGAAGAGCGCGACGATGGCGACGAAGACGGCAAATATGATGATTAATGCAGTCATTTTCTATACCTCCTTTATTCACTCGTTTCGTTTTTCTTTAAGGACTCAAGTTCCTTTTTAAGTTGTTCGATTTGATCGTCTTTCGACTTAGCAGCGACCAAGGCCTTTTCCTTTTTATCTTTGGAACAGACCTTGATTATTCGCCCCACGTTGAAGATGATGATTATCAGACATGGGACGATGCAGATCAGGGCGATGCCAAGCGGGGTTTTGAAGGCGTAGATGATGACCCCGAGGACGTAGCTTTGGCCCACGACCTTGCCGATGATGTAATTCGGAGAATCGGCCTTGGAGGTATCGATTACTTGTTGGAGAACGCCGGTGTCGGAAGCTTTGTTATCGCCTTCTAGGGTGATGATGTAGCCACCGGTATCCTTATCGACGATGCTCACCACACGGTGAGTGATGGTTTCTTGTTTGGAAGTGATGACATATTTGAAGGTAAGGACATCGCCGACTTCGATATCGGAGAGCCATTCTTCTTTCTTGGTCTCATCTTCTGGCATGACTTCCACGAAGACGCAGGATTTGACCGGGATGGATTTGATCTTGTATTCCGAGACGTCGGTCTGATCGCATTTGGCCATGGAATCGGATTGGACGAATCTAAGCTGGGTGCCGAAGATGGTGGCGGTTCCGTCGCTGTCTTTCTTCGAGACCACCGAGATGGCTAAGGTGAAGATAGCGCAGACGACGAATAAGCCGGTGATGACATCCAAAATGATGCGGAGGGCCTTTCTTATTCCGTTTGGCTTCTTATTGGCGGGTGTTTCCGTTGCAGTTTCTTTCATGATGAGGTTACTTTCTGGTTTTCGCGGTTAATTGAATCTGGAATTTGGTCGAAAGGTTCTGGGCTTCGTTTCCTACCGTGGAGTCCATCGTATAGGTGATGGATATCTCTTCGACGTTGTTCCCTAAATCGGCTTTTTCCTTGTTACTTAGGACTTCGTAGAGGGGTTTTTCGATTTTGGTCTCGTTAGCTACGAGAGTTAACGAGAGGTATTTGTCCAAATCTCCCGAATCGGCGTCCTTAAGGAAAGCGACGGAAATGAAAAAGGCCGACGGATCGACGGTATCGAGTTTGATGACATAGCTGTGCTCGGTGCCAGGGTTGACGTCATGAAGGTCCACCTTAAGGCTCTTGGTGGTAGCCTTGTTGATGCTGATGGTCGTAACCGGTTCGAGAGGCATGTA
>CAYPED010000063.1:0-5618 GCA_964409745.1 uncultured Staphylococcaceae bacterium
ATGAAGTCTGGATGCTCTTTGAAAAGTTTGGAGTTCTTCTCCGCCACCAACGGGGCAAGCCAGATACCGGCTTTCAATCCCTTTTGATGGATTTTATCGACGATTGGCTTTAAGCCATTTGGGAATTTCTTCGTATCGATATCGAGCCAATCTCCGACGAAGGATTCACTTCCGTCATCGATTTGGAATAAGTCGTAATGACTAGAATCGATGGAATCAAGATTCTTTAAGACTATCTCTTCGTTGATGTTCTGATAATGATTGTACCAAGAGGTGTAGCCACGTAACGGTTTGATATCTCTCTTGTTCTTATAAAAAGAAAGATATTCCTTCGTAATCGTTAAATAATTTCCTTTGAGTTCAACAAAGTCAAACAAGGTGAATTCCTTATCGATTACCCTGCCGTTGATATCGGATTCAAGACGGATCCTATCGTGTTTGATATCGTGGTTGATGATAAGAAAAGCGTTAAAACAATTCCTCGATCCATATAGGATGGATTCATTGTTGGTCTTGTTTCTGATATAGGAGAAGGTATATCCATGAAGGACCCTTAAATGGTACTTTTTGAATATCTCGTCTCCATATTCCTTAAAGTGGAACATATCCATCACTTTCTTATGGAGAGGCCCACATCTCTTAATGTGTTTGTTGATAATGGAACGATCTAAGGATTTAACATCCTCGTTGATATCAAATTCCCTGGTATCTGTCCAAGATTGGTAACCATTAAGGTAAACGCATTCGTCTTTAGTGTATTTATGGGGTATGTCGAAATACGCCCCCAAGAGTTCCAATTCCTTTTTAGGAAAGATTCTGATGATGGTCCTCCCATCACCAGAATCGATATGGAGCTTGTAATCCTCGGTTTCATTAGCCGAAGATGTTTTAGTTAGACCGTTAACTTTGTAAGTTAAAGTAAGCATCGCTTATTCCTTAGGTTCTTCTTTGACCTCTTCGACAGGTTGTTCGATTGGTTCTTCCTTAACAGTTTCTTCGATAGGTTGTTCGTCGACTTTGACTGCTTCGACGTTTTCGGAAGGGGCGGAAATGGATTCAACCTGGACTTTGCTAGCTAAGATAGCGTTGACGCCTTTCTCGTTATAGAAGGCTAAGATCAAGGCGCCCAATAAGCAGAAGACGATGGCCACGCCACCGACCAATCTAACACCTAATTCAGAGGCAACGATGTCATTGCTGCCTTCGACTTGGGTAGCACCGATGATGGCTAAGGAAGTAAAGGCTAAGGTAGCGACGGATTGACCCATCTTCATGGAGAAGGTTCTAGCGGCGAAGAACATGCCTTCTCTGTTCTCTCCGGTCTTGATGGCTTCGCATTCGGCGACGTCAGCCACGATGGATTGAGGAATGATACCCAATAAGGCCATCGGGAAAGCGGCGACCACGACGATAAAGACACCGATTAAGGAGAATTCTCCGAAATGGACATCAAATCCGCCAAGTCCGCAGACAGTGGCTAAGGCATAGGCGACAGATAATCCGATGAAACCGGCGATGGTAAGCTTCTTTTTTCCGAATTTCTTAACGAGTTTGGATACGACTGGGTAGAAAGCTGCACTTAAGACGGTCATAGCCCCCATATAGTAAAGGGTGGTAGAACCATCGGTGTCGCCCATTAAGACCTTAACGAAGAATGGCAAGCCAGTTTGGAATAAGGTAAGGCCAACCCAATACATGATGTCGCTGGCGACGAAGACTCTGAAGTCTTTGTTCTTGAAGGTGGCCTTTAAAGATTTGAAGGTATTGGTTTTGACAGGTGGGTTATCGACGAACTCTCTTTCCTTAAGCAAGAAAGTAGGCAATAACATACACACGCAGGCGATAACGGCTAAGACGATGAAGCAAATTCTATAACTCCAAGCGAAGCCCACTGCATTCCTGAGGAATCCGGCGAAGACGAATGGGGTATAAGCTAACAATAAGCCAAAGAAGTAAGTCAAAGAGATGATGGTGGAGATATACATTCTATCTTCCTGGGTTTTACCGAATTCGCTGATAAGGGCGTTATATGGCGTGCAATATAAGGTCATGAAAAGATAGAACAAGATAAGGAAGACCAAGATCCAAGCAAAGTTGATATAGCTGATGGCCTTGACCGGGGCACAGAAGACAACGACGGTTAAAACGGCGAATGGGACGGCGCTCCACTGCATGAATGGAATTCTTCTGCCTCTCTTGGATTTGCACCTATCGCTCCAACTGGCGACCAATGGGTCGGTAACCGCATCAAAGATACGGCAGATGAAGGTGATTAATCCCAATAAAGTTAGAATGCCACCGATAACTAAGCCCGGTTTGATATAGCTAATAGCACCGGCATCGATGTCACCCTGGGTTGGCAAATAGAAGGTAACCAACCAGGTATTGATGATTCCGCCCAGTAGGCTCCAGCCTAACTGGCCGATGGCAAATATCCACATTTGCCCTTTGCTAAGTCTCTTCATAGATAACTCTCCAAAGATAACAAACTCGAGATTGTATGAATCGCATAGATCTCAAGATAATGATTTACGCCTATTATATACCACGCACGCGCTTGTGGGCGCACATTTTTTAAGTAGTTTAAAAATTGCCTCGTTCATATTTTGACGAATAACAGGTGAGCGTTTATTCAATGAAAAGAACGATTAAAAACGCACCAAATCGCAAAAACTTTCAAAAAAACACCGAAAAAGATGGTTTTTGTTTCGAGTAAACGTCAATTCTTTTTACATACCATACATAGTATGAATCCTCTGTTTTGAACGATAATTCACCGAAATGCAAAAAAAATGAAAAAAGTGCTTTACGAACCATTATCAAGCGTGTATAGTTTGTCTTCTGCGGTCGAAACGCAGATTTTCTATGGCCTCGCCAAACAGGATGGCTGACATAGAAAAAAGCAGACGATTCAGAATCATCTGCCCATTCAATTCGTGATCACTTCAAATTGGTGACACGATGGCAGTCTCCCATACCCTATGGCTGTTATGAGCCCTAGGGTGGAATGGGGAGGCAATGCCTAAATAATCTAGATGAATCAGAAAAGGGAGACAAAAAAAATGAAAACATCTAACAAAATCACTTTGATTGCCGGTTTATCCGCAATCGCCTTAATTGGAACTGGCTACGCTGCTTGGACCTTCTCCGAGAATGCCACCGCTACCGCTGACGGCAACGTCAACATCACCACCAAAACCGAAACCGGCGAGCTCAAATTAGCTGACGGCCAAACCTTCGTCCTCACTTTAGACCAGGATTTCATTGGCTGGCAGAAAACCGCCAATGACAATGACACCTCTGATGTTAAAGTCGTTAAGCTCGAATACACTGGCTCCGAAGCCAAAGACTACAAGAACGGTTATGCTGTCGAAGAAACCATCAAGGTCTCTATGACTGCTGACTACGGCGCTTTATCCACCTATGTCACCTTCGGTAGCCTTGATGCCGAACAATCCTTCAACTACACCGGCACCAAACTCGATATCGATTTCAATTTACCGACCGTTTCTTACGTTGATGCCAAATATCCGAGAAACGAAACCGATTACGATGCCATGGTCACCGCTATCGGCTCTGCTAAGATTACCTTCACCTTCACTGCCACTGTCGAAGAGTGCACTCACGCCTAATATAGAACGGAATCATTAATAGATGACTACTATCACCATAGTGGTAGTCGCTCTATTGACCTGTCTCATATTTGGATTGGCCACCATTTCCTTTGTAACCACCATCAAGTCCGAGAAGACGTTGATCGCCAGCGGACAGAAAGATGATGAATTATTGAAGGAAGAAAAGGCCAGCAAACAAAAATCGTCTAAAGTTTGGAACGTCATCTCCATAGCCTTCTCCACCATTATCATGGTTGGGGTAGTGGCTATGGCAGGTGTCGGCATATCCTTCAAAGCCTCCGGCGAGCAATTCCTCATTAACAATCAGACCAAATTGGTCATCGCCTCCGATTCCATGGATGGCTTCTATAGCGAGGAATATAAGCTCACTTTGCCAGAGGATGCCAAAGATCAGCAGTTCGCCGTTGGCGCACTGTGTACTTTCGACAAAGTCGAAGAAGACGAAGAATTGGAAGTTTATACAGTCTATGGTTATGAGCTTCCAAACGGCAATATCATTACCCACCGTTTAATTGGGTATACTCCATCCGGGTTGCTCGTCTTTAGGGGCGACAATACCGCTGGAAGAGATAATTACGTTAAAAGGGAACAGGTCATATTGCGATATACCGAGAAGAAAGTCGATAACATCGGCTTATTCATCTTGTTTTCACAATCGGGTTTCGGCCTGTATTCATTAATCAGCGTCATCGGCGTTTATGTCTTGTCTGAGGTCTTCTTAGCCCAGTATAGGAAGATGACCAAAGCCAGATTAAAAGAATTGGAGGGAAAAGAAAATGAAGCTTAGAGCAGTTACCTTATCCCTTCTTTCCTTACTTGTCGTCGGAGCCGCTGTCTCTGTCGGATATGCCTCTTGGCAATATTCCGGAGATAACGAAACCGTCAACCAGTTTGATGTCAACATCAAGGAATTCACCTTTTCTTGGACTGACTCTGACGTGCTTGACGATCAGACTTACGAATATGCTTCTGAATTCCCAGATGCGTTGAATGGTCTTGAAGACGAAGACAGCGAAGAAGGTCAGGCATTGGCCGCTGCTATCGAAGCCAAGAGATCAGGTACCGACTGGCTCGGTAACATCGACAGCAGAGACGGCGTTGCCTCGAACCTCAAAAAGGTTCTTAACGTTTCCGATGATTGCACTTTCATCATCAAGGTTAAGTCCGATGGTTCTTATGAACTCTATGTGACTTATGAAACGTTGCCTAACCCAATGAGTTGGAATTATGTTGGCAAGCGCTTTGGCACCATTTACAAAACTGTCTATCAGAAAGACTCCAATGGTGTCTATAAAGCCACTCAGTCCTACAAAGGCACCGCTACCTACACCTTCTACGATAACGCCGGCGGACAAACCCAAGCTAGCTTCAACACCGACGACTTTAAGGCCTCTAGCAACTAATCCAAATAAAGTCTTTTCTAAAATACACCCCTTATCGAATCATTCGGTAGGGGGTCTTTTTTATGCCTGCATAGGCAAAATAAAATCCGACTATGTCGGACTTTATCGGTTATCTATCTTCATTGACATCAGGTATTCATTTTCGACTTTCTTATATCCGAATTTGGAATAGAACTTATCCAAATTGCCGGAGGTATAGAAATGAACGAGGTCGATGTTTTGGTTTCTGACATCTTTAAGCAGGGATTCCATCAACAATGAGCCTAAATGCTCACCTATGTATTTTGGGTCGACGAAGAACTCTTGGATGGTGAATTCCTTTATATGGCCTAATGGGGAAACGTAACCAATCGCCCCACCGCAGACATCGTAATTCTCGTTAGTCAGAACGTAACCTAATGAACGAGGCATGTGATAAAAGATAGACAGTCTCTCGTAACATTCCTCTTCATCCCATTCCTCATCCCAGGGATCTTTCAAGAAAGCTTCCTTCATTATTCTAGAAAGACTTTTAAGATCATTCTCCTCCATTTTCCTAAAAGAATAGTTCATATGACACCTCTTTTATAAATACCCTAGT
>CAYPED010000064.1:0-5533 GCA_964409745.1 uncultured Staphylococcaceae bacterium
GGTATGGCCGTAGGCGATGTGTTTATCTTCGTCGAAGTCTTCGAAAAGGACTTCCAGAGTTTTCCCATAGAACTTCTCTTCGTAGGCTTTTCGGCCAACTTTTGAGAGTTCCAATAAGCGATGGACCCTATCTTTCTTCGTTTGAGGATCGACTTGGTTCTTATTGGCGGCCGCCCAGGTGCCTTTTCTTGGGGAGAACGGGAAGACATGGATTTCGGCGAATTTGGCTTTCTTGCAGAATTCCAGAGTCTCTTTGAATTCTTCTTCGGTCTCTTCCGGGAAGCCGACGATGATGTCGGTCGTGATGGCGATATCCGGACGGATGGCCCTTATTTTGTCTAATAGTAACAAGAACGAATCCGTGTCGTATTTCCTTCTCATCCTCTTTAAGACGGAGGAAGAACCGGACTGAAGAGGGATATGAAGATGGGAGGTTATCTGAGGATAGTTCTTAAGTAGACTTAAGAAATCCTCATTGTCTATCTCGGTTTCTTCGATGGAAGAAATGCGAAGCCTCTTTAAAGTCGGGACGGCATCAAGGATGTCTTTGATTAAGTCGGAGATACTGCATTTAGGGTCTAAATCCGCCCCATAATGGCCGATATGGATGCCGGCTAGGATTATCTCTTGATAGCCTTTCTCCACCAATTCCTTAGCCTCGGCGATGACGGAATCCTTATTTCTTGAACGGGAATTTCCCCTGACAGTCGGGATGATGCAGTAGGAACAGAAATTATCGCATCCATCTTGGACTTTGAGATAGGCTCTGGTCATATCAAAATTGATGATGGAGCCTAATTCTTCGTATTTTTCATGACGCATGTTCTTGTTGACGAGGTTTATTTTTTCCCCAGTCTCTAAGAACTTATGCCAAGAAGGAACGGCTTGGTTTCTAGAGGAAGTGCCTAAGACGATATCCGCTCCGAAAGAAAGGCAATCTTCGGCCGCGGCTTCGCTGTAACAGCCCATGATTAGCAAACAAGCGTGGTCATTGGCTCTTCTGAAGCGGCGGATATGCTGCCTGGACTTCTGATCGGCTTGCCCGGTGACGGAACAGGTGTTAAGAACGATTAAATCAGCCTCTTCGAGAGAAGATTCTTGGTGACCTTCTTCTTTTAAGGTCTTAACGATGGCGGCTACTTCGTAGGAATTGACCTTGCAGCCTAGAGAATGAGTGAAGAATTTCATTGTTCGAATTTAGAGGCATAAATAGCGGCAGAGGCAATCGCGGCCGTCTCCGCGCGTAAGATACGTCTCCCGAGGGAGACAGGGGTGAAGCCGTTAGAAATAAGATACTCGGCTTCTTTAGGCGAGAAACCGCCTTCCGGGCCGATGACCAATAAGGTATCGTCGGTGATTTCATCCAATAGAGGTTTTCCTTCGATGGCCACCGCTTCATAGGCGATTAGTTTCGTTTTATTCGGAAGTTTGACCAAGTCTTTGATGTCGAGGATATCCGTTATCAACGGGGTTTTCCCACGACGGCATTGCTCGGTGGAATTCTCTAAGATGTCCTTGAAACGATCCAATTTGGCTTTCTTGTCTTTCTCTTTATCCAATCTGACGATGGAACGGCTGGAGATGAAAGGGGCAAACTCATAAACGCCTAGCTCGGTCCCTTTTTGGAGGATAAGCTCGCTGTGACCTCCTTTTAGGAGGGAGAACGCCAAGGTGAGTTTGCCGGATAGTTCCCTATCTTCGACGATTTCGTTGATGATCTCGACTTTGAATGGGTCTAAAGAAGCAACGCGGACAGCGTACACCTTGTTCTCGTAAACGGCTTCGAACTCAAAACCGATTTTGGCTCGCATGACATCCTTGATGTGATGGATGGTGTCTAAAGAAAAAAGAAGGGTATCTTCTCTCTTCTCACTAGCTAGATAGTGGGCCATTAGTGGAGATATTCCCCTTCTCCGTCTCTGAAAGCGTGGGATTTAGCGATATATACCCCATAGGAAATATGGGAGGCGTATAAAACGACAATCGGGAAGATGATGGTGTATGGCCAAACCAAGACCGATAAGACGATGCCTACGGCCAATAAGATCAAGGTAGTAACCAAACAAATGATGGCCTTCTTCATTTCTTTTATATAAAAGAAAGCCGCGCCGAAAGGCCCCAATAAGCAAGATAAGAGGACGGCAGTCTTCTTCTTTTTGGACTTATAAAGTTCCTGATTGTCCTTAGTCAGAATAACCTGAGTGATGTTCTGGGTCTTATAGTCAGGGTCGATCGGATTCTTCCCACCGCAGTAAGGGCAGAGGTCGTAATCGTCTTTGGAAATGGTTTTGTCGCAATATTTGCACTTTGGCATACTAGTAATTGACCTTGTCCTTGATGGATGAATATTCGTTATAAAGTTTTAAGCATTCGTCTCTGTCTAATTCGTAAACGAAGCTGGATTTGTCTTTGAGTCTCTTATAAAAGACATCATCTCTGAAACCGATTTTGTCGGTATCCAAGATATTGCAGCCATAATAGACCTTCTCGATGTTGGCCCAGAGGATGGCCCCTAGACACATCGGGCATGGCTCGCCGGTCGTATACAATACCGAGCCGGATAAGTCGAAATTATTGAGGTTTTTGGCCGCATCGCGGATGGCCATCATCTCGCCGTGGCAGGTCGGATCGTTGTTGATGACGACTTGGTTGTGGCCGCGGCCGATTATTTTATCGTCTTTGACGATAACGCATCCAAAAGGCCCACCGTGTCCGTTACGGATGCCGGTTTGGGCTTCGTGGATAGCTTCTAACATAAATTTGTTCATAGGTAATTCTCGCTTATTTATGTTAGCAAAACTTAAAAGGTGAAAATACTTTTATTTTCATTTCTTCCGGCCAAAGAAAGAAGATTTGCCAGATGATTCGCCTTTGAATTGCCTAAGCAAGTCTTTCTGGGTGGAAGTGAGATTCGTTGGAGTACGGACCTTGATATGGAGATATTGGTTGCCCGGCTTTCCGGTACGAAGGTCTTTGATGCCACGATCTTTCAAACGGATGATCTGGTCTGGTTGGGTGCCTTCGGGGATGGTTACGTTCACGTCGCCATAGACGGTTGGGACGACGATTTCGGTGCCTAAAGCGCAGTCCACGAAGGAAAGGTTGATGTTAACGTGGATATCGTTCCCATCACGGGTGAAGGTCTTATCGTCGGCGATGCGGATTTCGACATATAAATCGCCATTCGGACCACCGTTATAGCCTCTGCCGCCTTTGCCTTGGACACGGATTTGCTGCCCGGCGTTGATACCGGCTGGAATCTTGACTTCCAAGTTCTTCTTGATGCGGTTATATCCCGCTCCACCGCAGGTGTGGCATTTCTCTCTGATGGTTTTGCCGGTCCCGCCGCATCTCGGGCAGGATTGCTCGGATTCCATCATGCCGAATAAAGTCTGCTGACGTACCTTTACCGTTCCGCGGCCACCGCATTGAGGGCAGGTGACGACATCGGATGGGTTTTCGGCCCCGGTGCCATGGCAGTGCGGGCATGGCTCGTCATAGTTGGCGGCCACGGTGATGGTGGTGCCTTTGATGGCGTCCATGAAGCTGATTTTGACCCTATAAAGGGCGTCTTCGCCCTTCCTTGGTCCAGATGAAGATTGACGAGACCTTCCGCCTCCGAAGAAGGAGTTGAAGATGTCGTTTAAATCCATTCCGTCCATTCCGCCCATGTTGCCGAAGCCTTGGCCAAAACCACCGGCTCCCGGGCCCGCTCCGCCATTCTGGTCGAAGGCAGCGTGTCCGAATTGGTCGTATTGAGCGCGTTTGTTATCGTCATAGAGGACATCATAAGCTTCCTGGATTTCCTCGAATTTCTTCGGGGCGTCAGGATCTTTGTTTATATCTGGGTGATATTGTTTGGCTAATTTACGATAAGCGGATTTGATCTCATCCTTGGTCGCGGATTTAGTTAAACCAAGCACTTCGTAGTAATCGCGTTTGCTGGCCATAATTGTCCTCCTTTATTAATAGAAGAAGGAAAGAGGGCATAGCCCTCCTTCCTGGTAGGTTGAAGTTTTAATTAGGATTTATGATCGCTGAAGTCGGCGTCGACGACGTCATCGGCGGTCGTTTCGTGAGCATTGTCATTCGAAGCGCCAGCGTTGGCGTTAGCGTTAGCCTGGCCTTGCTGAGCCTGATAGGCAGCGGCGGCAGCGTCTTCCAAACGTCCGACGATCTCACGGAGTTTCTCGATGTTGTTGGTTTCGATAGCGCCTTGAGCTTCGTCACGGAGCTTGGTCATCTGCTCCTTCTGGTCGGCTGGGAGAGAATCTCCTTTTTCGACCAAGGTGCGGTTGATTTCATCGACATAGGTCTGAGCCTTGTTCTTGACTTCGATGTCGCCTTTTCTCTTTTCGTCGGCTTCCTTGTTCTCTTCGGCTTCTCTGACCATGCGGTCGATATCCGATTTGGACAAGCCATTGGAGCCGGAGATGGTGATGTTCTGCTCCTGGTTGGTGTCTAAGTCCTTAGCGGAGACTTTGACGATGCCGTTGACGTCGATGGAGAAGGTGACTTCGATACGTGGCTCGCCTTTTCTGGCTGGTTTGATGCCAGAGAGGGTGAAGTGGCCTAACAATTTGTTATCGTGGGCCATTGGACGCTCGCCTTGATAGACCATGATATCGACGGCTGGCTGGTTGTCCTGAGCGGTCGAGAAGGTCTGGCTCTTGGTGGTTGGGATGGTGGTGTTTCTCGGGATAAGCGGAGTCATGACGCCACCTAAGGTTTCGATGCCCAAGGTCAACGGAGTGACGTCAAGAAGGACTACGTCCTTGATGTCGCCGGCGATGACGCCGCCTTGGATAGCGGCACCGATAGAAACAGCTTCATCTGGGTTAACGGAGAGGTTGATGTTCTTGCCGGTGATCTTCTTGACCAATTCCTGAACGGCTGGCATACGGATTGAGCCACCGATCATGAGGATTTCGCTTAAGTCGCTATATTTGAGACCGGCGTCCTTCATGGCTTTTTCCATTGGGGCGACGCATCTATCCAATAAGTGACGGGTCAAATCCTGGAACTTCGCTCTGGTGAGGTTGGTTTCGAAGGAGATAGGGCCATTGCTGCCCATGCCGATGAACGGAAGGGAGATGGTGGTGGATAAGGAGCTAGAAAGCTCGATCTTGGCCTTTTCAGCAGCGTCTAAGAAACGCTGACGGGCCATCTTGTCGGTGAGATCGCAGCCAGTCTGGATCTTGATTTGGGCCTGGATCCAATCAGCGAGAGCGATATCCCAGTCGTCACCGCCTAAAGCGGTGTCGCCACAAGTGGATAAGACTTCGAAGGTGCCATCGCCGATATCCAAGACGGAAACGTCGAAGGTACCACCGCCAAGGTCGAAGACCAAGACTTTGCCGGATTTGTCGGAATCAAGGCCGAAGGCTAAGCAAGAAGCGGTCGGTTCGTTGATGATACGGACGACTTCCAAGCCAGCGATGGTGCCGGCGTCCTTGGTGGCCTGACGCTGAGCGTCATTGAAGTAAGCAGGAACGGTGATGACGGCTTTCTTGACTGGCTGACCGATGCTCTT
>CAYPED010000065.1:0-5444 GCA_964409745.1 uncultured Staphylococcaceae bacterium
TCTTACCTGAACCCGTAACACCCTCCAACAAAACGGTTGTTTTATCGGAATTCAAAATATCATCAAAGGCTTTCCTTTGGTCGTTAGTCAAAGGATGAGAGATTTCGCGATCGGCATAAATAGCCCTTGGGGAGCGGAGCTTCTCCCTCTTTTCGAAGCGGATAAGTCCTTTTTCGTATAGTTTTTCCAAAACCGACGGGGATTTGATTTCGCGTTTGAGCATATCGCCATTGGCTTTGAGCAAACGCATAATCTCGATTTGCTTAGGGGTTAATCCAGATTCGTCGTAATTGATCACTTTGACATAGGTGTCATAAGCAATCTTTGGTCCCTTCAAAGAAGAGACTCTAGGGGCCAACGATCTAGGGAACATCGTTTGGAGAACGGAAATCTTCGAAGCCAAGTAGTAAGTTGAAACCTCATTAGCCAATTCCAATAGTTCGTCCGAAAGAAGCGGAGCCCTATCTAAAACATCGACGATATGTTTCATCGGATAGCCGTTTATCTTTGAAAGTTCTTCTTCGCTTTGGGTGGTTTCAGTGACTTTGGTGACGAATCCTACGATGATCTTTTTTCCTTCGCCGAAAGAAATAAGGACACGATAGCCTTTTTCAACATTGATATCGCCGTCATAAAGGTAGCTGAAAGTCTTATCCAAAGACTTAGTTATGTATTCGACTAAAACATCGAGAATCTTCATATATCTAGTTTAGCAAAATAAAAAACCAAAAGTTAGATTAACTACTTTTGGTATGAGGCGATGATGGATTCGATCTCGTGGGCGGCCCTATCGACCGTATCGTTCACGATGACGTGATCGTATTTATCTTTCTTAGCCAATTCGGTCTTGGCTTTGTTAAGACGTTTCTGAATCGTTTCGTTATCTTCGGTAGACCTTCCACGAATACGATTTTCCAAAGCTTGGAAGCATGGCGGGACCAAGAAGAAGGTAATTGGATGGAGATCCGCTGCATTTTTAAGGACAGTGTCAGCACCTACGACATCAATCTCAAGAACGACGTTGATGCCCTGGTTGAGCTTTTCGACGACATTGGATCTTGGGGTTCCGTATTTATGACCAACGAACTCAACATGTTCGAGGAAGTTGTTTTCTTTGACGTTCCTATCAAATGTCTCATCATCGACGAAGATGTAATCGACGCCATTGACTTCGCCCGGACGCATTGGTCTGGTCGTCATTGAGACGCTATACCAAAAAGGAAGAACCGAGTCTTCGATTAACTGTTTTCTAATAGTTCCCTTTCCGACACCCGAAGGTCCAGAGAGGATAATCAAAAGGCCTTTTCTTTCCATGTAGGAATTATATGCTACTTCAAAATAAAAACCATACCTAAAAAGTGTCAAATAACGGGAAGTTATCATTCTTCCATGTGATATAATCACTTCATGAAATTAACTATCGCGTTTCTTGAAACCTACGTTGCTAAGCTGAACGACCTTTTGAAAGGCCGTTATATTTCACATCCGGATTTCGTTACTGAATATTCGGCATTCTTTCATATCTCGGGTCAAAAGGAACAAAGTTTGGGCCTCGTTTTGGATCAGCAATTCCCGAGGGTTTACATTTCCAATTTGGGACATCAATCCGCCCAAGCGGAAACTCCGTTCTTAGCCAAGTTAAGAAGAGAATTATGCAACGCCTATGTCAAAGACATTCAAACCGTCAATTCAGACATGATCATTAAGTTTGAGCTGGAGATAGTTAATAAAGTCTTCAAAGATGAGACTCGATACCTTTATGTTGAATTGATTCCCCATCACCCAAACATTGTCATTTGCGATGGTTCCAATAAGATCATCGATGTCTTCAGACCGATGTCTTTGACCTCCAAACGACCATTGGCCATCAACCTCACTTACGAATTCCCTCCAAAGCCAGAAGGTGAAGAAAAAGCCGAACCCCTATCGATTAATGACTATGAGGAACATTGTTTATCCTTGGAAGAAGAGCTATTCACATCCTTCAAAAAGGAACGTTTCGGCAACCATATCAAATCTTTAAAGAGAAGATTGGTCTCCGCCAAAAAGAAAGAGAAAGCCATTATCTCTGACATTAAGAAGGCTGAGTCTCACCTCAAAGATTCGGAGAAAGCCAACATCATCTATACCTGCTTTGGAGATATCAAGCCAGGCATGACCGAGATCGAATACGAAGGCATCAAAGTCGAATTGGATCCTTTGTTGTCCCCGAGCGAGAATGCCCAGCATTATTTCAAGGCCGAAAAGAAGGCTAAGTCCACGATTAACAACGCCAACGCCAACCTCGAAAGAGCCAGGAAAGAAATCGATCAATTAGAATCTACTTTGTATCTCTTTGAGAATGGCGATGATGCCAAACTCTCCCAATGGGTGAGGGATAGCAAACAAAAGAAAAAGGCAAGGAACGTTAATGCTTTATCTTCCAAGGAACTTCCTTATCGTGTTGTCTATAACGGCACCACCTATATGTTTGGCAAGAACGGAGTCCAGAATAGATATCTAACTTTCTTCTTGTCCCATTCCAAAAACCATGTTTGGCTCCATATCGAGGGAGAACACGGCTCTCATTTATTAATACAAAAAGACAACCCTTCCGAAGAGGAGATTTCTCTCGCTTCCGAAATGATTGTCTATCTTTCTTCTAGAGAAGACGGCGTTGTTCAGATTGCCAATCGAGGCGATATTAGACAAGGTAATACCCTTGGACAAGTTATCCTTAAGGACTATCGAGTCAAACGCGTTTCTTCCGTGTCCGCTTTAGCCAAGGAATTGGTTGATAAAGCAACTAAGCTCTAATTATTTCTGCTTTGCCTTATAAGCTTCCAAAGCACGGGCGATGGATTTCTTGGCGGCTTCATGGCCTTGAATCTCTTTGACCACCGTCTCTTTTCCGTGTTCCAATTGCTTATAGACGGAGAAGAAGTGTTTGATTTCCTCGCAGATGTGATGTGGAAGCTCATCGATGTCTTTGTATTGATTGAAGTTTGCGTCGTGAGCGCAGACAGCGATGATCTTTTCGTCTAAATCGCCGCCATCAATCATCTCCAAGATACCGATTGGATAAGCTTCGGTAAGGGAAAGTGGAACCATAGGTTCGGAGCAGATGACCAAGACATCAAGAGGGTCTCCGTCATCCGATAAAGTGTTAGGGATGAATCCATAGTTATGTGGATAGTGGGTGGCGGTGTGCAGGATGCGATCCAAGACTAAGAATCCGGATTCATGGTCGACTTCGTATTTGCAATTGCTTCCCTTTGGGATTTCAATGCAGGCATAGAAAGAATCTGGGGTGATTTTGCTTTCTGGAATATTGTCGAAAATGTTCATAAAATTTTCCTCGGTTAAAAGTTTAGCGAAAAAATTATATTTTTGTAGTCTATACTTTACTAGGTTCTAAAAATGAAGAAACGTTTAGCCATCCTATTCTTACCTATCGCCTTATCTCTCGTTTCTTGCGGAGAGACTAAGAGCAAAGAAGACGCCCCGCTCATCGAGATGTCGGGTGCTTTTGCATACACTTCTTCCGAAATTGAGAGCTATGCCGATATCAAAACGAATAGGGATGCGGCTTCTTTGATTGCCGAAGCCGAACAAGACATGCCAGTCTTCGTTTTATTCGCTAGAGAATCCTGCTCCCACTGCACGGCCTTCGAACCATATTTCATTAAGGCGATGAAGAAAATCCAAAGGAATGTCTATGTCTATTACTATGGGGACACCGACAGCGATGAGGACATTGATGATCGCGCCTTTGTGGCTGAAGCCCTTCGCACCTTCCAAGAGAAATACGGAAAAGTTCGTGGAGAAGGGGGCATCGACGGAGCCGTCCCAACCCTTTACCGTTTAGATGCTACGAAGGCCAACTTAATGGACATGTACAACGACAATGGTTCCTCTGCCAAGTTTGCCAGTTACATGCAATATGAGACAAAAGAGACGGATTTCTATCGTTTTTCGGACTTCGAAAGCTTCAACAAGGCCATTTCAGACAAGCCTTCAGTCCGCCGTTGCTTATATGATTCAAACGACGCCTCTTCACAAGTCGAATACGTTAAAGAATTCAATAACAGCTACGACACCAAGACCTTCGTTTTGGACTACGCCACTTTAACCCCAAATGAAAAATCCGAAGCTTTGACTAGCTTCGGACTATCAACCTATCAATTCACTCTCAATTAGAGGATTCTTCTTGGCTATCGACTTCTTTAATCGCCTTAGGCGTGTATGTTTTTCCAATTATGAAGGTCGCCACCGCCACAAGATAAGAGAACACGATGGTGTAGACCGAGAATAAATCAAAACCACTGAACCAATCAGATTTGAAAGTGCAGATTCCCGAAACGATTAGAAGTATAACCAGTAAGGCAATTGGCACCACATAAGTCAAAACGATATGAATTATTTTGGCTTTCTTTTCGTCCCATTCTTTCTTAGAAGGAAGATTGATCAAGATAAACGAACCAATAGAAGCGATAGACCCAATCAGCCATCCTAAGGAAAGCTTCAACCAGCCAATCGCGAAGAACGGCATCAAGATAACGAAAACAATCCCATCGATGATGGATATCCAGAATAATTCTTTCCTGGTTATGTCCCAGGAGAGGTATTTATCGACGAACTTGTTTTTGCCTTCGTTTTCCATAAAAAATATTTTACTTCTTTTTCTTTAGTTATGGAACGAGAGATAAAATTAAGGGTAATTTCTTAAGAAATTAGTCATTGAATAAGTGAATTCCTATTCAATAATGAATATAGGCCTTTGCTAGTTATTGATTAAGGTCTAACAAATGGTATGATTATTCGTTCCTAAAGGAGGGCCCTTTTTTATGGCATTTGAAATTACCACCTTCGGCAAGAAACTGTCTTTTGAGAAAAAGATCACCCTTTTGGATTTGCTCAAACAGCTCGACATGGACAATAAGCACTATATCTGCGCTAAGGTCAACAACCGTGTCCGTGAACTCAATTACGAAGTATATTACGACGCCGAAGTCGAATTCTTGGATCTCACCTACCATGAATCCGTCAAAATCTACGAGGCTTGTCTCCGCTACATCTGCGCGATGGCCTTCAAACGTTGCTATCCGAAACTCAACGTCAAATTCTCTTATAACGTTTCCCGCTGCGTTTCCATCCACTTATTGACCGATGGTTACACCGCCAACATGGCGATGTTGCTCAAAGTCAAACACGAAATGGAAGCCATCATTGCCGCCGATTATCCATTCAACCGCATGGTTGTCCCAAACGAAAAAGCCGAGAAGATTTATAAGAAGCAAGGCTTGCACGACAAAGTCGACATCCTCAAATATCGTCCAGAGAAAACCGTTCACTTATATGAATGCGACGGATACCTCAACTATATGTATCAGGCCATGGTTCCATCCACCGGTTACATCAAAGAATTCCGTCTTCGTTTGTATTCCCCTGGTTTCTTAATGCAG
>CAYPED010000066.1:0-5312 GCA_964409745.1 uncultured Staphylococcaceae bacterium
ATCACTTCCTCTGCTACCACTTGCTTCTGGAAAGGCCATCGTATCAACATCATCGACACCCCGGGACACGTCGACTTCACCGTCGAAGTTGAACGTTCTCTCCGTGTCTTAGACGGCGCGGTCACCGTCCTCGACTCCAAAAACGGCGTCGAGCCTCAGACCGAAACCGTTTGGCGCCAGGCTGATAAGTATGGCGTTCCAAGAATCGTCTTCTGCAACAAGATGGACGCTATCGGCGCAGACTTCGAGATGTGCTTAGGCACCCTCAAAGAAAGACTCGGCGTCGACTATGCCGCCATCCAATATCCTATCGGCAGAGAGAGCATGTTCACCGGCGAAATCGACTTGGTCAAGATGGAAGCCTGGTACTATGACCTCAAAGATAAGGACATCCCACCAGTCATCAAGCCAATCCCAGAAGATTTGATGGAAAAAGCCACCTACTATCGTAACGAATTGCTTGAGAAATTAGCCGCTTACGATGATGACCTCATGATGAAGGTCTTAGACGGCGAAGAACCATCTGTCGAAGAGATCAAAGCTGTCATCCGCAAAGCCACCATCTCCGGAAAATTCTTCCCGGTCCTCTGCGGTACCGCCTTCAAGAACAAAGGCGTCCAGCTCTTATTGGACGCTGTCGTCGACTATCTCCCATCCCCGCTTGATATCCCAGGCGAAAAGGGCACCGACGGCAAAGGCAACGAATATGTCTGCCAAGTCACCGACAAGGCCCCATTCGTTGGCTTAGCCTTCAAGATTGCCACTGACCCATTCGTTGGCCGTTTGGCTTACGTCCGTGTCTACCAAGGCGTCTTAAAGAGCGGCTCTTATGTCTTAAATAGCTCCAATGGAAACCAGGAACGTATCGCTCGTTTGGTTCTCATGCATTCCAATCACCGTCAGGAAGTCTCCGAACTCAAAGCCGGAGAAATCGGCGCGGTCGTTGGCTTGAAGACCACCACCACTGGCGACACCCTCTGCGATCCAGATCACAAAGTCGTTCTCGAATCCTTAGAATTCCCTGAACCGGTTCTTGAAGAAGCGGTTGAGCCGAAGACCAAGGCCGATATCGAGAAGATGAACGTCGCTTTGGCTAAATTAGCCGAAGAAGACCCAACCTTCCGCGTTCACACCAACCAAGAAACCGGCCAGACCATCATTGCTGGCGTCGGTGAGTTGCAACTCGAAATCTTGGTCGAACGTATGCGCCGCGAATTCAACGTTCAAGTCAACGTTGGCGCCCCGCAGGTCAACTATCGCGAAACCATCACCAAGACCGGCGAAGCCCAGGGCCGCTATGTCAAGCAGTCCGGTGGTCACGGCCAGTATGGTGATGTTTGGATCCGTTTCGAACCAAACCCAGGCAAAGGCTTCGAATTCGTCGATGCCATCGTCGGTGGTTCGGTTCCAAAGGAATTCATCAAACCAACCCAGCAGGGTTTGGAAGATGCCCTTAACAGAGGCATCATCGCGGGCTTCCCAGTAATCGATGTCAAGGCCACCTTATTCGATGGTTCTTACCACGATGTCGACTCCTCTGAAGCTGCCTACAAGATCGCCGCTTCCATGGCCTTAAAGGCCGCCGGCGATAAGTGCGGTCCGGTCATCCTTGAGCCGATCATGAAGGTCGACATCACCATCCCAGACCAGTACTATGGCGACGTTATCGGCGATATCTCTCGCCGTCGTGGCCAACTCAATGGCGAAACCCAGCGTGGCAACAACGCCAAAGAGGTCTCTTGCTTAGTCCCATTGTCCGAGATGTTCGGTTATGTAACCGACTTACGTTCTCTCACCCAGGGACGCGGCAACTTCATGATGACTTTCTCGCATTATGGACAAACCCCACGTTTCATCCAAGACGAGATCGTCAAGAAGTCTCAACACTAATTTATAAATTAGTTAGTGTTGTAAAAAATAGCCCGTTGAAATATCATAATTAACGGATTGTCTAAAACCATTTTTCGGAGGAAAAAACACCCATGGCAAAAGAAAAATTCAACCGTGACCGTGTCCATCTTAACGTTGGTACCATCGGCCACGTCGACCACGGCAAAACCACTTTGACCGCCGCGATCACCCACTACCTCTCCATGCTCGGCAAAGCTACTAACGGCGTTGAAGGCAACGCTGTTGACAAAGCTTACGGCGACATCGACAGCTCCCCAGAAGAGAGAGCTCGTGGTATCACGATCAACCCCGCTCACGAAGAGTATGAAACCAAGACCCGTCACTACGCTCACGTCGACTGCCCGGGACACGCTGACTACATCAAGAACATGATTACTGGTGCTGCTCAGATGGACGCCGCTATCTTAGTCGTCGCCGCCACTGATGGCGTCATGCCACAAACCCGCGAACACGTCTTGCTCGCCCGTCAGGTTGGTGTCCCATACATCATCGTTTATCTCAACAAGACCGACCTCGTCGATGACCCAGAATTAATCGACTTAGTCGAAATGGACGTCCGTGACCTCTTAAGCTCCTATGGCTTCCCAGGCGACGAACTCCCAGTCATCCGTGGCTCTGCCCGTGAAGCTGGCATGTCCAATGACTACAATTCCGAAGCTTGCAAGTCCATCAAGGAACTCCTTGAAGCTATGGATACCTACATCCCAGATCCAAAGCGTGACGAAGACAAGCCATTCTTGCTCCCAATCGAAGACGTCCTCACCATCTCTGGCCGTGGCACCGTCGTCACTGGTAGAGTCGAGCGTGGTATTGCCCGCGTTGGCGACGAAGCCGAAATCGTCGGCATCAAGCCAACTCAGAAGACCGTCATCACTGGTCTCGAAATGTTCCGCAAGACCTTAGACTTCGCCACTGGTGGCGATAACGTCGGCGCCCTTCTCCGTGGTGTCACCCACGACCAGGTCGAACGTGGTCAGGTCCTTGCCAAACCAGGATCCATCGTCCCACACGATAAGTTCTCTGCTGCTGTCTACGTCCTCACCAAAGAAGAGGGTGGCCGTCACACCGCTTTCTTGAACGGCTATCGTCCACAGTTCTTCTTCCGCACTACCGATATCACCGGCAACATCACCTTGCCAGCCGGCACTGATATGGTCATGCCAGGCGACAACGTCACCTTCAGCGTCGATCTTATCCACCCGATCGCTCTCGAACAAGGTACCAAGTTCTCCATCCGTGAGGGTGGCCGTACTGTCGGCGCCGGCACCGTCAGCGACATCATTCATTAATTTGAATAACTAAAAGGGCACGCACACGCGTGCTCTTTTTTTATGCCTATGCACGCGCGTTTGATTGCTTAATTTTTGTCCTTATCTTATGATAAGGGCATGAATTTACCGAAGAACCTTACCATTGCCGTACCGACCAAGCGTTTCTTGGCTTTCCTTATCGATTTCGTGTTGGCTGCCATTGTGGGAATCGCCCTATATGCTACTTGGGGCTCCCATGGCTTATTCAGCTCTTTAGGCGGAGCTAAGATGTGGCAAGACGCCATGGAATTCTATGGCACCTCCCATTTGGTCAATGTCGAAAAGAATGAGGATGGAACCTGGTCCACGGAATATGAAGAATTAAGTTATAATGTTCAGCCATCCAACGACCAGGCTAAGCCAGGCTATGAATATTATTTGGATGCCTGCTATTTGTTCTATAGCGATTTTCTTCCAAATAATGAACATATCGACGCGGTGGATGGAGTAGCGGCCAAAGATTATTACAGTGCCTTCTATTTCAACACTGAGATCATCGGCCTTCCGAAGGATTTGACTACAATTGATGTTTCTAATCCAGCAACATACACTTCGGCGGATGGGTATTTCCAATATGATTTGGACACTTCGGGAACGATTATCGACCAGAACGCCAAGCCAGTTGTGGCGGACGCCTTTAAGTCCTTGATTAACTCCCAAGACACAGAAATCTTAACTAAGTATTACAAGCTTTTCTTGGATGGGACTACCAGCAAGAACGCCACAGGCATTTTCTACGGGGCTGGAAAGCTTTTATCCGATCAATCTTACATTCAAAGCCTCAATAAGGACTACACACGCGTTAATTGGATTGTGAATGCGGTGGCGTTCTCTATTCCACTGGTCGTCTTCTTCTTGCTTATTCCGTTCTGCACCCCAAACGGCGAGACTTTGGGCAATCTCATTACCTTTACTGGGTACGCCAAAAAGAACGGTGTAAAGATTGGCTTATGGCAGAGATTCGGCCATCCTTGGATTGTGGCTATCTGCTTGACTCCATTTGTCTTTGTCCCAAGTAATTACCGTATGTTTGCCTTAATGGGTGCATTGGTGTTGTTGTTCATCGACTTCGCCTTTGCCTTAAGAGACAGAAGCGGGGCTTATAGGGCTTTGGAAGATAGGATGTGCGGAACTATCCTTTATGAGAAAAAGAAGTCCAAATTGCTTAAAAACGAAGCGGAAGCCGAACGTTTTGAAGAAGAGCATAACGTTATGGAGACCGTTACCAATGAGACCATCAAAGTGGTCGATTCTGAAGCGGTTCTCAAAGAGAATTCCATCATCGATTTAGATACTTTGGAACATAGGGATGCTAATATTGATTCCTATGATTCTTTGGAAGGGAAAGATAAGGACTAAAAATGTCTAGGATGTCCTACGTCAAAAGAAGCGAAGTAATCACCGAGGAAGGTTATAGGCTTTCCCCGTTCCTTTTAAGGATGGCGGCTTGCTTGGTCGATGTGGCTTTCTTTGTCGGAAGCTTCGTTTTGATATTCTTCTTGCTTTCCACCAATAGTTTTACCACTCTCATTGATGCGATGGGTTCGAGAGACGCCCAAAACAAAATGAGTGATTATCAGATCAATTCGGGATTGGTGAGCCGCAACGAAAAGAACGTTTTGGCCGACATTTCCTCTGACACTTACTACGCTTATGAAGATGCGGTGGTCTTCTATTATTTGGATTACGAATCGGGAAATAACAAAAATAACCCAGAACCGCTTAATTTTACGGTCTATGACTACAACAAAACCATCCTCGGTTTGCCGGAATCCGATGAGTATGTTAACCATTCTTCGTATTACGAATATCAAAAGGATGCCGAAGGAAATTCCCTTCTAAACGAAAGAGCGGTTCTTAAAGAATCCCTTTATGACGAAGAAACTCACGAATTAACCAAGGATGCGATGAGCAGTTTATTGACCTTCTATAGGGACGCATATTCTGCCGCCCAAGATAAGTTAATGAGCAGGCCATATTACAAAGAGGCCCAAGCTACTTTGAATAAAGGTTATATCGTTGTTGAATCGATTGCCGCCTACGTGCCGTTCTTGATTTTCTATTTCATCATCCCAATCACTAATGTCCCTG
>CAYPED010000067.1:0-5272 GCA_964409745.1 uncultured Staphylococcaceae bacterium
TCTTTCATCTCGTTCTTTGGATAGGTGTCCGAGTGAGAAATATCATCCAAAATAAGGGTATCGCATTCTTCGTGAGCGTGGCTATTGGTGGCGCCCGGCATAATGCGAATCGTACCTCTGAAGTTCGCAGTTCCGCCTCCACGGCAAATGGATTTGGAAATGACAGTAGAAGAAGTGTTCTTTCCGATATGAATCATTCTCGAACCATTGTCTTGGAATTGGTCATGCCCACCGACAGCGATGGAAATAACCGAGCCTTTGGCTCCATCACCCTTTAAAATACAAGCAGGATACTTCATATTTCGATAGGAACCGATGTTTCCATCAACCCATTCCATAAAGCCATTTTCTTCGACTAAAGCACGTTGGGTAACAAGATTGACGATGTTATTAGACCAGTTTTGGACTGTCGTATAACGGCAGTGAGCACCTTTTAAAACAACGATTTCAACGACGGCGGCGTGCAACGATTCTTTCTGATAAACCGGAGCGGTGCAGCCTTCGACATAATGAATTTCGGAGCCTTCATCGCAAATGATTAGGGATCTTTCGAATTGTCCCGTCTTCTCGTTGTTGATACGGAAATAAGACTGAAGAGGTTTTTCTAACTTAACGCCTTTTGGGACATAGATGAAAGAACCACCAGACCAAACGGCGCTATTCAAAGCGGAGAATTTGTTATCGGCGATAGGAACAACGGACCCGAAATACTTTTTGAATAAGTCTGGGAATAGACGAAGACCCATATCGGTCGAAAGGAAGATGACGCCTTTTTCTTCGACTTCCTGCAACATATTGTGATAGACGACCTCAGATTCAAATTGAGTGGTAACGCCAGCCAAATACTTTTGTTCGGCTTCAGGAATGCCTAAACGATCGAAAGTATTCTTGACCGCTTCAGGGACATTATCCCAATCGGAATGTTCACTAGAAGAAACTTGGTTGTAGTAACTATAGGAATCAAAATCCAAGAAAGACAAATCTGGTCCATAGCTTGGAAGAGGCATCTTTTGGAAAGCTTTTAAGGCTTTAAGACGATATTCAGTCATCCATTCCGGCTCGCCTTTATGCTCGGAAATGGCACGAACGACATCTTCATTCAAACCTTTGCCGGTCGAAAAGACGACCTTGGCGTCGGTTTTGAAATCATATTCGCTTCTTTTATCTAAGAATTCTTCTGCCATCTTATTTGTCTTCCTTCATAAGATCTTTCATAGCGGTCCAGCCCATGGTCGCACAATGGATTCTAGCTGCTTGTTTACCGGTATTCATAAAGACGATAGCTTCGTCTAAAACAGAATCGTCATATGGTTTTTCTTCAATCATGTTGAGATACTGTTCAATCATGTAGTTGGCTTCATCGAAGTTCTTGCCGATAGCTTGATCACATAAAATATCGGTCGAAGCCGAGGAAATCGTGCAAGCTACGCCATCCCATAACGCATCGGTAATGACACCATTTTCGCTTTTAAGGTAAAGATTGAAGTCATCAATGCAGTTGGTGGAAGAAGCGTGAATTTCTTTGTATCCCTGTTCGGTAGGAGTTTTCTTATGTGACGGGGTCGAATAGTGATCCATGATGATTTCACGCATCATCATCGGATTGAGATTAAAAGTAGGCATCTAAGAAATCCTCCCCATGTTTAACCGCCTCAACTAAGGCGTCGATATCTTCTTTTGAAGTATAAAAATAGAACGAAGCACGAACCGTAGCCACGGTGCCTAAGAAATCATTGAGCATCTTGGCACAGTGTTGGCCAGAACGGCAGGCAATGCCCTTAGAATTCAAGAACGTAGCAGCATCTTGGGCGAATATGCCGTTGATATTGAAAGTGACGATGCCGGCAGTGCTGTTTTCGTTATAGATGGTGACCTTGCCGGTTTCCTTTAACTTCTCAACAGCGTACTTCTTCAATTCATTTTCATATTGTTCGATGTTTTCGATTCCAATCGATTGGATGTAATCGATAGCAGCCTTCAAGCCAACGATACCAGCAAGATTTTGAGTGCCAGCTTCGAAACGCATTGGAGCGTGTAATAAAGAAACATCACCGCAAGCATCAAAACGAACATTCATTCCGCCACCCGTCATAAACGGATCCATGGAATCCAATAAATCGTAACGTCCATAAAGAACACCGATACCAGTTGGACCGCACATTTTATGACCAGAGAAGGACAAGAAATCACATCCTAAGTCCTTAACATCAATCTTTAAGTGTGGGACAGACTGAGCGCCGTCCAAAACAAGGATGGCCCCATTCTCATGAGCAATTGCGGCAAGTTCCTTAACCGGAGCAATATACCCTAAAACATTGGTAACATGAGCAACGGCTACAATCTTCGTATTTTTTGAAATAGTATTTTTAAGATTTTCAGCCGTTAATCTTCCGTCTTTTTCAAGTGGAATCATCTTCACTGTAGCCCCTGTCATCTCAGCAACTTTGTACCAAGGCAAAACATTAGAGGCGTGTTCGGCTTCAGTGAGTAAAATTTCATCGCCTTTTTTGAGATACTTAACGCCATAACCAAAGGCCACCAAATTGATGGACATTGTGGTCCCGGAAGTAAAAACGACCTCTTCTGGGGTGGAATTTATCAAAGAAGCGACCGCTTTACGGCATTCTAAGACTTTTTGATCCATGTTATAGCATAGATCGTAATCACCACGATGAGAGTTGCTTGTTTCCTTTGAATAATAGTTGGTAACGGCATCGATAACGCAGTCTGGCTTAAAAGTCGTTGAGGCATTGTCTAACCACACCAATGGATGCCCCTGCATCTTCACATTGTTTCGATACATAGGGAAGTTTTGCCTAATTTTCTTAACATCAATCATGGGAGATGCCTCCTTCGATTGCGTCGTTGATTCTATCCTGCATATTTTTATCGCTATAGAATTTAATGATTGGCTTCAAATAACCAAGGATGATTAAACGCTTGGCTTCTCTTTCACTTAAACCGCGAGATTCAAGGTAGAAAAGATGTTCATCGTTCAAACGTCCAATGGAGGCACCGTGTCCAGCTTTGATATCGTTTTCGTTAATGACCAAAGCAGGCGAAGCAGCACCTTTAGCTTTCTCATCAAACAAAATAATCTTGGCTTCTTGTCTGGTGCTTGCTTTCTTGGCGCCATTATCAACGGCAGAAAGTCCTTTGAATGACAAATCTGAACTATCGGCAGCAATACCATAGCAAGAAACAAAAGCCTCGCTATGAGTAGCTAAGTGTTTTACATTTGGAGTGAAGAGTTTTTTGGCTTCACCATGGCATAAAACAGCGACACGAATTTCAGCGGTAGCGCCTTCTTCGAGTTCAACCTCTAAATTGAGATGATTGCTTTCGCTGCTAAAGTCGGAAATATAAATGCCAACGTGAGAGTTTTTATCAGCGTGAATATTTATAGAACCATCAGGGGAATGGTCAAAACAAGCAAGTTCCAAACGGAAATTGTCGTTTTCGTTAACCTTAATATCTTTTATATCAGGCAGGCGATCGGTTTCTTGAATCAATTTATTTTCCATTCATGTCCACCTTTACCGCACAGCTGCCAAGAGAGACTTCGTTCATCGGTTTATCGATCTCTTTTTCGATAGAGATGCCAAGCTCGCGTTTAATCCATTCATAGCCTTCGGTATCAACGCGTTTGATTAACTCTGGACCACCTTCGACAGCGATTTTTCCGTTGACGATAATGGCAACCTTACTTGGCTTAATCATTTCATAAAGTCTGGCATAGTGGGAAATAACCAAGAAGCCAGTTCCTTTGGCCTGTTCTTTTTCGATTTCACGAGCCACGATTTGCATCGCGTCGACGTCCAAGCCAGAGTCGATTTCATCCAGCATGACGATGGACGGCTCGAGCAAACGCATTTGAAGGATCTCGTTGCGTTTCTTTTCACCGCCTGAGAAACCTTCATTGAGATTGCGGTTGCTCATCTCAAACGGGATGCCAACTTCTTCGTAAGCTTTTTGAAGTTTGGAATAGAATTCGTAGAGCTTAACTGGTTTTTCTCTATGGGCATTAATGGCGGCTTTATAGAAATCGGCGGAATTCAATCCTGGAATCTCGGATGGATATTGCATGGCTAAGAACAAACCGGCTTTGGAACGTTCGTTGACTGGCATTGACAAAACGTCTTTGCCATCCAAGGTGATGCTTCCGGAAGTGACTTCGTATGTCGGGTTGCCCATGATGGCAGCGAACAATGTTGACTTACCATGTCCGTTTGGGCCTAAAACAGCCAAAGTTTCACCGTCTTTTAGCGATAGATTAATTCCTCGTAGGATTTCTAATCCCTTTACCGATACATGCAAATCTTTGATTTCTAGGTTAGCCATGAGTGTCCCTCCTAAGCGCCGAAGTATTTTGGCACACTGACGAAAAATTGCCAAAAGATATGATAAAAAACATGACAATTGTTCGAATAAATGCCCCGTTTCGCTTTTTCCCTCTAATAACACTTGCACTCATTCTCTTATGAGAATATCCTTTTAACGCAAACTTTTTTTAGTTAAGGAGGAGCGATCCAACACATGAAAAAACGTAATACCGCTCTATGCCTCTTAACATTATTGACTACGGCAGCCTCCGTTGTCGGATGTGACCAGGCAGTTCCTTCGTCGACCGGAAGCGTCATGACTTATACCGACGCTTTAGGAAACGTGGTGTCCTACTCGGCGAAAGAATTATTAGAGAGCTATCAGGAGGCCGGTGCATCTGCCTCCACAGAATTTGATAAAGTCTACGAAGTCTTGGTTCGTAAGTATTATCAGGATCCAAGCAAGGCCGAAGATCTTAAGCGTTTGACCAATGAAGCTGACTATGATGTCACCAACGATCAAACCCGTGCTAAGAACAACGCCGAATCCAACAACACCACTTACGAATCCGAATTCGAAAGCATTCTCGATGCCGCCGGCGTCAAGAACATCGACCAATTGAAGCAGTACCACCTCTACCAGAGAGAAAAGGAACAGTTCGAGCAAGACTACAACGATACCCATCGTGATGCCATGCGTGACGGTTCCGATAGTGGCTTGCTTTCCGATGATTACCTCTTCGGAGCCGATGATAACTACGGCAGAGCCAACAAAGGCTTTTTAAGAGAAGAAGTTCCATATCAAGTCCGTCATATCTTAGTCAAGGTTTCCGCCGCTACTGGCGAATACCCCCAAGGCAAGATTGCTGAACCGACCAACAACACCGCTGGCGAAGCTACCAAATTAGCCACCACCATCATGCGTTTGGCTGGTGCTGATACCACCACTG
>CAYPED010000068.1:0-5257 GCA_964409745.1 uncultured Staphylococcaceae bacterium
CCTCCGTATTAACGGTTTCCTCTTCACCATTTACGAAAGTCTTAAAAAAGATTGGGTCTGGCAAGTTAAGGGACTCTCTCCACTTATCATCACGCTTATCGTAAACCCCGACGAGGTTAAAACCCTTCATCTCGGTTTGGTTTTCTTCTTCCAAAACCCCACGATAACCGAGGTGCCCATTTCCAATAAGGAAACGGTTTCCCTCTTCGACGCGAGCGGATCTATTGAATTTATGAATGTTCAAAGAATCATTCATCTTTTAATCTCCATTTGTCCGGAAACCAAGGTCTTTTGACCATAAATAATGATCTCGACCGGTTCACCCTGATGATCGATATGGATTGAAGTAGGATAGACATCGATACGGAGATGGCTATGACGATAATTAAGTTTGACCGAATAATGTTTCCAACGGCTTGGCAAGGTTGGATTGATTAGCAACTCTTCGCGATCGCTTCTGAGGCCGAGATAGCCATAGACGATATTCATCCAAGCCGCAGCGATGCTGGTCATATGAAGACCTTCCGAGGTGTTGCGGTTGTAATCGTCCAAATCCAAACGAGTAGCAAAACCAAAGAAGTCCAAAGCCTCTTTCTCTTTGCCTAATTCCTGGGCGAGGATGCTATGAACGCTCGGGGATAAGGATGACTCATGAATGCAACGAGGTTCGTAATATTCGTAGTTAGCCTTCTTAACATCCATAGAATAATCCTGGCTATAAAGGAAGATGAACATCAAAACATCTGGTTGCTTGATCATATCGTTACGATAAATGCGATCATAAGACCAGTTGTTATATAAAGGGAAATCGGTGACAGGAATCTTATCGACATCGATATGTGGAAGGTCATAGAAGCCTTGATGCTGTTCGTATAACTTCGTTTCGTCATTATAAAGAATTAACATCTTGTTCATCTTTTCTTCCATCTCTTTGACTGTAGAAGAATCGAAGCCGACTTCCTTCATGACTTCGTCTTTATTGACACGTTTGTCATTAAGAACTTTCAAGGTGTATTCGAAAGTCTTCTTGGCCATGATGTTGGTGTACATGTTGTGATTGACCATGACTTCGAATTCATCGGGGCCCATGACGCCGTAATAACCGAAATGCTCATGGGTTTGGTTCCATTGGCCACGGGTAAGCAAGAACTTATCGATTTCCAAAAGCATCCTCAATCCATATTGGTTCATGAAATCCCAATCCTGATAGAGGTTCATATAATGGAAAATGGCGTAGGCTACCGCGGTCGTTGGCTGAATTTGAGTGGAGGCATGCTGCCAAAGGGTGCAGGCTTCTTCGCCATTTCTTGTAGCGATAGGGAAACAAGCTCCATCGCAGTCCAATTGTTTGGCTCTCTCCTTAGCTTTCTCCAAGGTGTTGTATCTAAATAGCAATAAGTCTTTGGCGGCTTTCTGGCTGGTGAAAAGGTAATAAGGCAAGCAATAAGTCTCGCTGTCCCAGAAGGCATGGCCACTATAAGCCTCGCCCGTCAAACCCTTGGCCCCGATGTTATTATCCGGAGCAAGTCCGTTATAAGCTTGTTGGAGGTTGAACAAGCAGAAACGGATGCCCTGTTGATCGTCTTCATCACCATCGATTTCGATGTCGCTTTCTTCTATACGAGAAGAGAAGAATTCGGTATTTTCTTTTAATAAGCCTTCGAAGCCCTTTTCCTTGAGAACCGACAACGTTTCGGAGGCTTCCTTAATCATTTCCGCACCATTATCATCACTTAACTTATTGATTAAGTTCTCGACGTAACGGGTAACAACAGTTTCTTCGCCTTTGGCTAATTCTAGTTCGTAATTAAGGGTGACGATCTTTTCTCCTTTGCATTCGGAAAGAGGTTTGGAGGAAGTTTCGACATCCATCAAAGTCACGATGGATTGATGGGTGGTCAAAGTTTTCATGAAGACGCCATAAAGGTTATCTTCTTCAATGAATTGACCCAAGTTCCAGAAGCAACGATCATTCCAATGGAGGATGCTGCCATCAATCGACATCGAAAGACGGACTTTGGCGTTCGTATCGGCTTTGAAAGTGATTCTCTGGACGGCGGATTCAGGCGATTTCATGCCTAAAAGACGTTCAAAGGCAATCTCGATATTCTTGTTAGAAATGGTGTGCCAAACAAAGGAACGCTTAAGCAAACCGTTGCGGAAGTCCAACGATCTTTCAAAATCAGAGATATTCGCGTTGGCTAAATCAAGTTTCTCGCCATCGACGACAATTTCACACTTAAGGTAGTTTGGGGAATTGATGGTGAAATGGCTTCTCTTGGCGATGCCTTTATAAGCGTTAGGAGTCTCGTCAGGCGAATATTCGATGATGCCGTTATAGTAGGTTCCGATAAGACTTGGCAAAGAAACGCCTTCTTCAAGGAAGCCACGGACACCGCTATATTCGTTGCCCAAAGAGAAAATGGATTCGCTGACTTGGTTGCGATCCTTGTGGAATCCCTTTTCAACTACTCTCCAAGGTTCCACCTCTAAATATCTGTTACGTATTTTGCCCATAATTTATTCTTTGCTTCCTTTGCTGGCTCCAACTCCCATGATCTGACGTTGGAAAATGAGGAATATGATGACTTGAGGAATGATGGATAAAACCAACAACATAAGGAATTCCTCAGGTTTGAGGATGTCACCGGCGTTGCCGATGTCATAGATTCCAACCATCAATGTCTTCAATTTGTCGTTTTGTAAAACAAGGTACGGCAACAAGAAATCGCTATAAGAGGCAGTCATCGAGAAGATGGCGACGATGCCGATGATTGGCTTAGATAATGGAAGGACGACACGAGAGAAGATCTGCATGCGGTTCGCCCCATCCATGCTAGCGGCTTCGATTAAGGACTTCGGAAGCCTGGAGAAATAGTCTTTGAATAAGGTGTAGTAGTACGCGTTAGCGCCGAAGCTAAGCCACAAAGACAAGAACATAAGGTAGGATTCGCTATCAGCCTGCAATAAGCCAATGGCACTAATCTCCTTAATAAGCGGGAAGACATTTAGGACCGCTGGAATCATGTAACCCAAGAAGATCAATTTATCGATGACCTTATGACCGATAGGCTTGATGATAGCGATCGCGTAGGCCAACAAACTATTGAAGAACACGGCGCAGATAACGGCCCCGATAACATAAACGAAGGTGTTCAAGTAATAACGGCCGAAATCAATCTTTTGCCAAATCTCAGCAATCTTTTTCCAGTCCCAAACCTTCGGCCAGAAGGTGTAGGTGGCGCTGTAAATCTCGCCAGGGCTTTTTAAGGAACTAGCCAGCAAATAAACGATTGGGAACAAAGCCATGAAGGAGAAGATACAGAGAAAAAGGATGATGGCCCCATATCCGGCCTTATGCCATGGGTTACGATAATCGGCAAAGTTAAGGAATCCGCCGCGTTTGTTCTTCAATCTAGGGAAGACATATTTTTTCTTTTGTCTCATGCTTACTTGCCCTCCCTTTTCTTTAAGAAGCGATCAAGCCAAGCATAGCCTAGCGTAAATAGAATGATGATAACGGCCAAGACCATCGCGCAGGCTGCGCTCTTGCCGTATTCGAAGTCCTCAAACGCATACAAATAGGACAATAACATCAAGGACATCGAGCTGTTGAGAGGTCCGCCTTTTGGGCCGATGATCAATGGCTCATAGAAGACCTGGAAGACACTGATAATCTGTAATACTAACAAAGTCAGCATCGTCCCTTTCAAAGCCGGGATGGTGATGCGCCAGAATCTCTGCCAAGAGGTAGCCCCATCGATACGGGCGGCTTCATACATCGAGTCATCGATGGATTGGAAGGCGCTCAAATAGATAAGGGCCGTGCTTCCGGCACCTTTCCAAGTCATAGCCAAAACAATCAATGGAATAATCAAAGATGTCGAACCCTTCCAAGGATGGGCTTCACCACCTAATTTGGTGATGATCCAGTTGAATAAGTCGTTGCTGGAATCGCCATACATGGAATTGAACAAGAAGACGACTGCCATGCCGCTGATCATGCAAGGCAGATATAAGACAATACGGAAGAATCCTTTCGCGTGGATTACTTCGCTTAAAAGGAAACCTAAGATAACCGGTACCAAATAGCCGATCACCAAGGACCATAAGATATAAAGGAAGGTATTCTTCAACGCGCTTAAGAAGGCAGGATCCTCAAAGATGGCTTTGAAGTTGGCGAAACCGACGAACTGGGCATCATCATATCCATCTTGGAAGGACAATATGGCGTTCCTGATCATCGGATACCAAACGAAAAAGGCAAACAAAACGAGCGGGACAATCATAAAAGCCCAGCCGATAAGGTTCTTTTTCAAAGAAGCCTTCCAGTTCTTTTTACGTTTGAAGTTTCCTTTCCTTTTCATAAACAAAGTTATTTGTTGACGGTCTTATCTATTTCTTTCTGAAGGGTTTGAGAAGCGGTCTGCAACAAGGCTTTGCAGTTAGCGTTCTCGAGGTTGGTGAAAACACTTTGGATGGCGGTATCCAAGGCTTCGTACATCTCCTGAGCGGCGTATGGCTCTTCACTCTTCTTGTTGCTCTGGATGGAACTAAAGAACGGAGAATAGTCAGTCATATCGACGGTGATGTATTTTTGCTCCAAGGCATTGGCTTTTTCTAGGTATTCGGTGTCTTTCCAAGGCATGATGGTCGGTAAAACCGGCTGATTCTTGTTCTTGGCGACTTCGTAGCCTTCTTCCTTGGCTTTCATGTTATTGTCGCTAATAGAAGGGGAACGGCCAACGTAATCGAAGAATTTAAGGATGCCTTCGACTTTCTCATCGGAAACGTTCTTGGTAAAAACATATGGGGTTCCGCCATAAAGGGAATAATGATGGGTGCCATCTCCGGTTGGCATTGGGACAAAAGCTAAGTCGGACATATCGACATCGCCCTGAAGTTTGGCTTGCTGAAGGACATCGCTTCCGACGACCGCCATAGCGACCTTCTCGCCGATATTGGCGTACCAGTCGTTATAAACGCAGCTAACGGCATCTTGGGTCAATCCTTCGACTTTCATCTTCTTGATCCATTCCAAAGCCGATACGGCACCAGCACAGTCAAGATTGGCTTTCCATTTGCCATTCTCTTCAACTTCCAATTCAGCCCCGAAGTTCCAAGCAATGTTGGAGAAAATCCAGCCACCGTTCTTGTTGGCGCTGTACATCATGAAACCTTTGGCGGAGTCTTCGTTCTCGTTGACGATGGTGTTGCTATAGTTATAGACCTGCTCCCAAGTGGTTGGATAAGCTGG
>CAYPED010000069.1:0-5092 GCA_964409745.1 uncultured Staphylococcaceae bacterium
AAGCCAACAGTCTTCGAGAAAGAAGAACATCCAGGTGGCATGATGCGTTATGGCATCCCTTCCTATAAATTAGAGAAGAAACTCATCGATGCCGAAATCGACATCATGAAAGAGATCGGCGTTGAAATCAAAACCGGCGTCGAAGTCGGCAAAGATGTCACCATCGCTCAGTTAAGAGAACAAGGCTACAAGGCCTTCTACATCGCCATCGGCTGCAACGTCGGTCGTAGACCGGGGGTTGCCAATGACACCGCCGAAGGCACCATCACCGCTCTTGAATTCTTGCATGACTACAACTGCGGCGAAAAGAAGCTCAACGTCGAAAAGGTCGTCGTCGTTGGTGGCGGCAACGTCGCTATCGATGCTGCCCGTGTCTCCAAACGCGCTGGCGCTAAGGAAGTCCATATGCTCTCTCTTGAAACCAGAGACATCATGCCAGCTTCCAAACAAGAACAAGAAGAAGCCATCGCCGATGGCGTCATCCTCCACCCAGGATATGGTCCAAAAGAAGTCCTTACCAAGGACGATAAGGTCTCTGGCATCGTCTTCAAGAAGTGCGTTTCCGTCTTCAATGAAGAACATAAGTTCTCCCCAGTCTATGATGAGAACGAATTGCTCACTTTAGACGCTGACTTAGTCATCTTCGCGATTGGCCAAGGCATCAGATGGAACGAATTGCTTAAGGGTGAAGACGTCGACTTCTGGAGAGGAAATTATCCAGTCGCCGATGCTAAGACCTATCAAACCAAGACCCCTGACATCTTCGTTGGCGGCGACGTCTACCATGGACCGAAGTTCGTCATCGACGCTATCGCTGAAGGCCATGAAGCCGCCGATAGCTTGCATAGATATGCCCGTGGCGCTTCCATGACCATCGGCAAAGACCAGAGATTGTTCTATCCTTTGGATACCAACGATATCAGAGCCGAATCTTATGACACCGCCGGACGTCAATCCACCGGTATCGATTCTTCCATCACCGATCCGTTCAAGGATAACTCCAAGACCTTGACCGAAGACCAGGTCAAGATCGAAACCTCTCGTTGCCTTAAGTGCGGCGTCACCATCGTCGATCCTAATAAGTGCATCGGCTGCGGTATCTGCACCACCAAGTGTATGTTCGACGCCATCCACTTAGAGAGAGACCATCCAGAATGCTCCAAGATGTATACTGCCGAAGATAAGTTCAAAGGCATCCTCCCATACATCTTCAAGCACGAAAAGAAGGTCAAAGTCAAAAAGGCCGACGAGAAGAAAGATAAATAATGCACGAGCTGGGAATCGTCTTCTATATCATCAGGGACGTCAAGAACGTCGCCGCTGAGAACAACGTTTCCAGCGTGAAGAAAGTCGTTCTTGACCTTGGTGAGGTTTCCACCGTCATTCCGGATTACCTAGCCGAAATCTGGGAATGGGCCAAAAAGAAAGAAGAGATGCTTAAGGATTGCGAGCTCCAGATCAACGTCATCAAAGCCGTTACCTTCTGCGAGGATTGCAAGCAAGAGTACGAAACCGTTAAGTATGGCAAAACCTGCCCACATTGCGGTTCGGGGCATACCTTCCTAAAAGATGGGAACCAAGTCGAGATAAAAGAAATAGAAGTATGAATTAAGGCGTCTCCTTATAAGGGGGACGCCTTTTCATATATGTGCATGCGTAAAAACTATTTAAAAGCCCATAAATTGGCTGTTTTTGTTAAAAAAAAATGAATTGCGGTAAAAACACTGTTTTTAGTTGCAATAAGCCTTTAGGGGGGGTGATAATCTAGACAGAATTCCCATCTCGTTAGTAGTGGGAAACCAATAAGGAGATAATATGACCAAGAAAAACGCTTCGACGTTAGGTATGGCCCTTTTGTTGGTTGCACCTGGCTTAGTGTTAGCCGGCTGCGGCAACAAACACGAGCATACTTACGCCGCCGAATGGTCCTACGATGCCAGCCAACACTGGCACAACTGCACCTATGAAGGATGCGAAGAAAAAGACGGATTAGGCTCACATAATTTCGTGAACCATCCAGCCGTCGCCGCCACATGCTCGGCTACCGGCACCATCGAATACAAATCCTGCTCCGACTGCGGAGTCAAGGTCAACGCCGCCGGGGAGATCGTAAACGACATCACCACCGCTATCGTTTCCTCTAACCACAAGTTCGGGGATTGGCATGCGGAAGTCAAGGCCACTTGCTCTGCCACCGGAACCAAAGGATACAAAGACTGCGAATACTGCTCGAAGCATTTCGATAAGGACGGAAATGAAATCGCCGATTTGACCATCGCCATCGATCCGAATGCTCATAAGTTCGGGGATTGGCATGCGGAAGTCAAGGCCACTTGCTCCGCCACCGGCGTTAAAGCACACAAAGACTGCGAATACTGCTCGAAGCATTTCGATAAGGACGGCAACGAAATCACCGATTTGACCATCGCCATCGACTCTTCCAACCACAAGTTCGGAACTTGGATTGAAGAAGTGGCCGCTACTTGCTCCGCCACCGGCGTTAAAGCACACAAAGACTGCGAATACTGTTCGAAACACTTTGATAAGGATGGCAACGAAATCGCCGATTTGACCATCGCCATCGATCCAAATGCCCATAGCTATGGCGATTGGACCACCAAGACCGAGGCCGGATACCATCAAAACAAGATTGAACACCGTGTTTGCAGCTTATGCGGCAACGAAGGCGAAACTAGAGAAATTTCCAACACTCAAACCCATCAATACGGATCTAGTTGGGAAAAAGATAGCACCAACCATTGGCATGAATGCGAATGTGGCGAAAAGTCCGATGTCGGAGCCCACACCTCCGGCGACGATAGTGTTTATAAATCCGCTATTTCTTCCGAACGTGGCCCGGTCTGTGTCGAGCATTGCGCCGTTTGTGATAAGGTTGTCGCAATCTACGAACATTCCTACGGCACCCCAGTCATTACCAAAGAAGCCACCTATAGCGAAGCTGGTGAGCAAACCGAAACCTGCACTCGTTGCGGATATGTAAATACCACCACCGTCGCTAAATTAAGCGCTAAAGATAGAACTATCACCATGTCTGAGACCACTTTCACCAAAGAGTGGGGCAGCGATGATTTAAATGCCACGATTCAAGCGAAAGCCACAGTCTCTAAAGCGAATGCTTCAGACACCGAAGTAACTGCTGTTACTTCTGGCGACTACTCCGTCGTCTATCGTGCTGCCGAAACCAGCGATGAATTCACCACAACCGTCCCAAGCGACATTGGCAAATATGAGGCCAAGCTTAAACTTTCCGCCACTGAGGAGTGGAACGCCGTTGAAAGCGACATCCTCACTGTCGAAATTACCAAAGCCACTATTTTGTTAAATGAAGTCCAAAAATTAGCCGTAACCGATAGCACCATTGGCTTATTGATTACCACCGTAGAAGTCAATAACAAAACCGTCAAGGTCTGGGCTCCAGCTCAATATAACACCTATGGTACTTCCGTGGTCTATGTCGATGACTTGTTCTTAACCGATGAAAACGGCGATAAGACCGCTTCTCATCTTGCTAATTTCAAGCTTTCCAGCACCGTGACCAACCGTAACACCGGAAAGAAATACATCAACGTCTATGTCAGCGATGCCGCTAGATTCGTCAGAAGCGGAACCGTTCAATCCTTCTCCCTCAGCGAAGACCTCACCGAACTCACTTTAACCTTTAGTGTCGATTCCGGCATATTGTGGAATGGTGATAAGTTGAGAAGATCAGACAATCACGCTCCTTATTTGGTTGTTAAAAGTATCAAAACCAGCAGTGGTTCTTCAACCATTTATGCCTTAAAGGGAGACGATGTCTTGACCGTTACCTTTACTCGTGGCGATAGTGCTGGTACCAACTTCAACGCATACCAGACTTCGAACAACTGGGTCGGTAAAACCCTTATCTATTACGCCGATTGATAAGCGTGTCTAAAATAAAAGGCGTCCACTAGGACGTCTTTTTTTATATCTTTGATATCTATCCGTTCTTTTTAAGGATGAAGGTGCATTTTGGGTAATTTGAACAACCCTTGAATGGCCCGTATTTGCCTTGCTTTTCTATGAGTTTGCAACCACATCTTGGGCAGATGTCATTCCTTAGTTCTTCTTGGGTCTTTCTAATGTTATTGACATGTTCTTTGTTGGTGAGGTCGGATTTAAGGCTTAGGAAGGCGTTATAAAGCTGATCCATCTCTTCGATGGTTAGTTTGGTTCCATCGTCATAGTTATTCAGATAGTCCTTTAATTGGTTGAGATTGATGACGTTTGGAAGGCTTATCCTTCTGGCGTTGTTTTGAGCCATAACGATAAGGGAGTTGATATGGTATTTCTTATTGTCTATGGCCTTGGATAGATGGTGGGGCCGACCCTTTTCCTTGCATTTCTGGAGGGGGGGGGGTAAACTAATAACACCTTTAAATTCGAAGAGCCCGTCTGAAGAAATTGCGCCGATTGAAGGAATTATTATGCCGCTGCCAAAAATAATCAGTTCAGGAAAACAAATTAAAATATCTAATTGTTTGGATAAATTTTTCAAACAATCTGTAACGAACCACGGTATTTATCCATTAACTGAAAATAACAGGGACATTGTAGAAATATCACTTGCGTACAACCGATCTTATAAAAGCGACCTCTCAAACCTAGTCAAAAATTTAAGTAACCATTACGGCACTAATGAAATGAAAAAAGTCTTGAAAGAGATAAATAAGACAAATAACACAAGACTTTCTGACGCGGAACTCGATGTTATAAACGATAAAATCGTCAATAATTTTCTTAATATAACGAATTTAAAAAACGAGCTTAATGGTGGGCAATCCGGAGTAGAAAAACTTTTTAAGCTTATTGGTGATACGATACAAACAACAGCAAAGAATTCTAATAAACAACTAAAAAGAATGCATCCTTCTTTTGCTTCTAAATTTATTTTCTACGTGTCTAAGGAATTAGGGTGCAGCGCTTATTTGAACTTCTCAAAATATGATTCAATTGTTGCTGGAAGACTGCCCACTTTTTTGAGTGAATATGGCATTAATAAATACAACAGTTTCAATAAAAAAGGCCTCAAGAATATTAATGACGTTTGGGA
>CAYPED010000070.1:0-5077 GCA_964409745.1 uncultured Staphylococcaceae bacterium
CATGGAAACCATAAAGGACGGCCGCGTTCTTGAAGATTTCGCGGACATAACGGTTCTTGGTGGCATCCAAGGCATATAAGTCATGGGTTCCTTTGACTGGCATTACGCTCATAAAGTTTCTCCTAGTGATTGGTTCTCGACGTCTTATAGACGCCGGTGATGGTGGTTAAGGCGCCAAATATCTCTTGGATGGTGGCTTCGTTTTTAACAAAGATTGTCACTGAGATATCAGCGGTGTTGGTGTTGGGGATGATCTTAGCCCTCAAGTCCTTGACGGGCACGTTTTTGGAGGACATGACCATCAGGATGTCACCGACTAAGGAAGGCCTGTCGTTGGCCTGAATCTGGATTTGGGCCGGGAAGGTCCTATCCCCGAGGTTATCTTTCCAAAAGACCTCGATGCAACGGTTCTCTTGGCCGATGATGTTCTTGCAATCCGGGCGATGGACCGTCAATCCTTTACCTTTGGTAATGTAACCAACGATTGGGTCTCCAGGGACCGGAGAGCAGCACTTTCCTAAGGTGACGGCGAGATTATCGACCCCGTTGACGTAAACGGGGTTCTTATCGTCTTTGGAAGCGATGACCTTGAAGGTTTTATTCGGCAAGGTCGGCTTTCTCTTATAGCCCAAGAATCCAAGGACGGCTGAAGCCGTTGGATTTTTGGAGTTGATGGCTTTGTATAAACTATCGAGGTTATCAAAATGGTATTCGTCCAAGGCTTTCTTGGTTAAGGCCTCTTCGAGCTCGCTTTCTTCGATGCCACAGGCTTTGGCGGCTTCCAATAAGGATTCCTTGCCTTTCCTTGCTAGCTCGGCGGCGTTCTCTTTATCCATCTTGGCGTTAAGGAAACGCTTGATGTGGTTCTTGGCGGCGCTGGTGGCGACGTAATTAAGCCATGAAGAGCTTGGGCCCGGGGAGGTCTTGGAGGTTTTGACCTCGCAGACATCGCCGGTTTTAAGCGGATGGTTCAACGGGACGAAGTTGCCGTTGACGATGCCACCGGTCGCCGAATCGCCGACCTTGGTATGAATTTTATAAGCGAAGTCCAGGACGGTTCCGCCTTGTGGAAGGTCTATGACCTTGCCCATTGGGGTAAAGACATAAACGTTGGCGTTGAAGACGTCGTTGGCCAAGGCGTTCATATAGGACTTGGCATCGTTGTTGGATTCACCGGTCGAGACCAAATCTCGGAACCAGTGAAGTTTTTCTTCGATATCCTTTTGCTCCTCTTTGGCGTTGTAGTTGCCTTCTTTGTATTTCCAGTGGGCAGCAACACCGGTTTCGGAGACTTTGTCCATCTCTTCGGTACGGATCTGGACTTCGTAGACATTGCCATCACCCGCCAAAATGGTCGTATGGAGCGACTGATACATATTCGGCTTTGGCATGGCAATATAGTCCTTGAAACGTCCAGGAACTGGTTTATAGGTAGCGTGGATGATACCTAATATCTCGTAGCAGTTAAGCTCCGTCTGAGTGATGATACGGACTGCTAAGATATCGTAGATTTCATCGAACTTCTTGTCCTTAGTGTACATTTTGCGGTAAATCGAATAGATGGATTTGACGCGAGATTCGATGCGGAACGGGATCTTCCTTTGGAACAAGATATCGGCGATTCTCTTTTTAAGAGCGTCCAACGATTCCTTGCGGTTCTCGATGGATTCGTCGAGCATCTTGGAGATGTATTCGTATTTCTCAGGTTCGAGGTATTTAAGGCTAAGTTCCTCTAACTCGGATTGGATTTGGTACATGCCCAAACGATGGGCGATTGGGGCGAAGACCTCCATGGTTTCCCTGGATAAGGCCAACTGCCTATCCCTCTTCAAAGAAGAAAGGGTTCGCATGTTATGGAGTCTATCCGCCAGCTTGATGATGATGACACGGACGTCCTTGGCCATGCCTAAGAATATTTTCTTATGGTCTTCGGCTTCGAAATCGGCCTCGGTACGACGGGACAATTTCATGCGCTGAATCTTGGTCAAGCAATCAACCAAGAAAGCGACCTCATCGCCGAATTTGGCCTTGATGTCATCGATGGATTCGTCGGTGTCTTCCACCACATCGTGGAGGAAGCCGGCGGCGATGGTGGCTGGGCCAGCCTGCAAGGAAGCCAAGATATAAGCGACCTCGATTGGGTGCTGGATATAAGGCTCGCCGGATTTACGATACTGATCCTTATGCTTCAAGCAAGCCAAGTCGTAAGCGTCCTTGATGAGTTGCTTGTTTTTCGGGTCTTTCAGATACAAAGAAAAGACGGCTTCGACGTCCAAGTAGGTATGCATCGGATATCCGCCGTTTGGAACTAAGGTTTCTTTGTTCGCGTCTTCGTTCATGCGTTAATTATACGCTCACACGCACGAACAAAGCCAACAATTTAACAAATGATATCACTTACATCAGCGGAAACGGTTTCCCTTCCGCGGAAAACATTGAGGTTCAATTCAAAGTTCAAAGTGACTTCCCCGAATTGAGGAACGTCGTCCCTTTTGATGTTGAAAGAGAAGATTCTGGCACTTGGGCCGATATAGGCTTGAAGCCTAGTTCCGTCAGGGGAAAATAGGAGCCTATCCGCTTCAATCTTCAAAGAGAATAACGGAGAATGATGTCCCTGCCCGAAAGGTCCGAAGGAACGGAGAATCTTATAGTTATCCATCGTTATCTCATCCAAAGATAATTCGATGGTTTCTTTGCTTTCGTTGTTGAATGGCTTATCGGCGCAATAGGTATTCAAAGCCTTTTCAAAGGCTGGCAAATCTTCTTCTTTGATGGTAAAACCGGCAGCGAAAGCGTGCCCGCCGCCAGCCACTAACATTGGCTGGACTTCCTTGATGAAATCCGTCAATGGACAGCCGTCCTTGCTACGCATGGAACCGACCAAGAGGCCTTCTCCTTTTTCCGATGGGGCGTAAACCGCCACCGTCCTATTGACCTTATCCAAAATCTTATTGGCCAATAACCCATTGATGCCTTCCGGCAGATTGGATTTAACCAAAACCGATGGTTTATCGAGATCGTAGGTGATTGAAGAAGCCGTGGCCTGGACGAGGTCTTTCCTCTCTTTGTTTTTATCTAACATCCAGTTGGCGATAAGGGAGGCCTCATCCCCATTCGGGTTGGTAAAATATTTAATCAAACGATTGATTTTGTTTCCGGTGTTCATCCTGCCGATGGAATTAATGGCAGGGACCACTTGCATCGAAATGACGTTCTCGTCGATCTTCTCGCTTTTGATAAGCCTTTCGAAGGCGATGTTCCCATTTTCCTTCCAAAGCTCGATAGCCAAACCCACCGCCTTGCGATTATAGGAAGTGATCTCCATCGCATCGGATAAAAGGGAAGTCGCCCCCAATATTTCGCGGTAAGCGTCTTGTTTGTTAAGCAAAGCCACCGAGAAAAGATAGGAAAGGAATCCAGCCGAAATGGAAGGATTGCTTAATCCGACGGTCAATGGGTGAATGAGGGATACGATATGTTCTGGTTCTTTCTCGTAAGAATGATGGTCAAGCACGATGACATCGACATTATTTTGATAAGCGACTTCAATCGCTTCATTCGCGGTGACCCCGTTATCGACGGTCAAAATAAGGTCGTAAGACTTAACGATTTTTTCGGCGTTAGCCACCGTTAAACCATATCCGTCCATATATCTCGAAGGGAGATAGGCTTCGGCTTGAAGGCCGAATTCATTTAAGGCCATCTTGCTGATGGAAGCCGCCATAACCCCATCGCAGTCATAATCGCCATAAATCAAAACTTTCTCGTTTCTCTCTTTGGCTTCTTCCAAACGGGCGATGGCTTTTTTCACGCATTCAAAGTTGGAAATGTCAGGGATATCGGAAAATGAAAAGGGCGCCGAAAATTCAGCGTACCCTTTCTCGTCGAGATTGTAGAAATTTAATAATTTGTGAAAGAAATCCATTAGTCGTTGATGCCAATGAAGGTAGCTTCTTCTGGCTCGGATCCTTTCTTCTTGGAACCTTGCTCCTTGCTCTCTTCTTTCTTAACTGGCTTCAAGGAGGCCTTTAAGGCTTTTAAGCCTTTGGCGGTCTTAATGGAAATCGGAGCCAATAAGGCGATGACCATGATGGTGGCGAAGATTACACCCACCAAGGTGGCCAAGTGGAGATAAGCCCAGGATTCGAGGCTTAAGCCGAGGTAGATGAGCGGTCCACCGATGCCTAAGAAGGCCAACATGACGATTTGTTCAATCGACTGGCTAGAAGCGGTCTTAAGGCACATAGAACGGAATTCGAGGTTGTCCTTGTCCTTTTCTCTGGAGTCTCTGAAGAGCTCTTTCTCCTTGGAGAGGATGAATAAGCCGATAGCGATGGCAAAGACCGCCACGAAGGCTGGAGCCAAAGCCGAGATGGCTGGGACTTTGATACGAGTGAGAGCGAAGAAGCCGCTGGTCAATAAGGCGGCGCCAGTCGCTAAGACGGATAAGGTAACGCCACGGCTGACCTTATATCTGCAAGCGAGGTAGACGCAGGTGATGGCTAAGCCAACTCCGACGCCAAGCCAGACATCGCCCACGGATGGGGTGCCGGTGATACCTTCGGTATTGGATACGGTGATGTGGGTGTCTTCGGTTGGAAGGATGGAGTCGACCGCGGCGGTCAAAGCGTCCTTCAAGTTGTTATAATGGGATTCGCTGCCAGAGGCGGTTACGACAAAGTCGTAAGTGTCGTTATCAGCATAATAGGTTGTCCATTCGATGGTGTAATAGTCGACATCCAAGGTCTTTTCTTCTTGAGAGAGATAGACGGTCGATTCTTCCAATTTGATGGAATCGATGGATAAGGTTTCGCCATCGACGGTGATCTTATTAAGAATCTCGCTTTGGAACTGGGTTTCGTTATTGACTGGCAATAAGGAATTCTGAGCCGAGCGGTATTCGACCACCGAGACGGTGTTCTTATCGTATTGGGTGGAATAATTGAAGATGCTGCTGGTGGCGCTGAAAGTGATCAAGCCAACGATAGAAGCGATGCCCAAGATAGCGGCGATGATGCCGACTGGCTTGAAGCCCTTGGTGGTGTCTTTCGAAGCGAAAGCGCCGAAATAGCTTGGC
>CAYPED010000071.1:0-4944 GCA_964409745.1 uncultured Staphylococcaceae bacterium
ACCAAACGATTCCAAAAGAACTTTTTCAAGAACATTGCTTGATCATTCAAAAAGATTTCGCGCATTTCAAAATCGCCACATCCTTTTAAAGAGTAAATCGCATTTCTAAAAGTTTCGTTATATGTGTAAAACCAATAAATATTTTTTCCGTTAAATTTTGAACGCCGAAAATGAGGATTTAAATCGTTTTTACAACTTTCGCACAAGATTTTAGGCGAAAATAAATTCGAAAAAGAAAAACTTGAAACAGGTTTGAAGCAAAGTTTACAAACACCTGTTACATTCTTTGATATTAGTAATGGATGTATCGATACTTTTCGTTCTCTTTTTTGCATAGAATATTACCTTTCCGTTTGGCGCATCCCACTTTCTTCCAACTCTCCCAGAGATTTGAATCAACGTCGAACTATCATAAATATCTTCACGATCAGCGTGAAAAACGAAAACTTGTAGGTGTTTTATGGTGATTCCACGCTCTAAAATTGAAGTTGTTACTAAATATTTTAATTTAGATTTTTTAAAGTTTTCAATTTTAATTTGTCGGTCTGGATCTTTGCTGTGCACGCATGCTCCTCCCTTAACAAGATGTTTTAGGAATGAGAAAACTCTTTCGCACTCACCTATGGTTGGACAAAAAATGAAAACCGGTTTGCCTTTGCCAAGAAGAAACTTCAATTCTTTGACCATTTTAAGAAACAAGCACACCGTAAAACCCAAAACAATCTTTGGAACCGGTATCTCATGGCGATGAAATCTTGTTTTTAATTCCAAAACTTGATGACCTTTTCCGTTAAATTTCTCTATAAGCTCTTTTGAGGGTGTTGCTGACATTAATACAACATTGCCGTTTATAGATTTTTCATAAAAAGTGTGTAGGATGTCGCTTCCTTTGAACGGAAATGCATCTATTTCATCCATTACTAGCAGGTCAAAGTACTTGGGATATCGGTATATTTGGTGTGTAGTTAGAATAATTATGTCACCTATTAAATTTTTGGTGTGTCCGCCATAAACTGCTACAACTTTGTCTTCCGGAAACGCTTCTTTCAATCTCCAATAAAGCTCAATGACCACATCTCGCCTAGGCAAAGCAAATCCAACTGTCTTCCCTAATCTAAGCGCATCGGCAATAACTCCGTAGACCAATTCAGTCTTTCCTGCACCGCAAACTGCATAAATCAGGGTGTTTATCCCGTTTTTGTAGTTCTCTCTAACTTTGTTAGATATCGCTAATTGGTCATCAGAAAGCTTAAAATTCAAAACAACCGGAGATACCGATGGCTTTCTTTGGGGTTTTGGGGCCTCCTCACCATTAAAGGCTATGCATCTTCGGCAATATGGTTTTCCGTTTAGATAACCGATAAAAATCGGATCACTATTCTGACATCTCGGACATAAAAAAGCGCTCATACCTATGAATAGTCATAAGTTGGGCGCTTTTACATTTATTTTTCTAAATCGGACAGGAGATTAACGCGTTTTTCGTGTCTTCCCCCAGCATATTCGGTATGAAGGAAGATGTCTACGCGACGCAATACATCTTCTTTTTCCATGAATCTTGCGCCAAATCCGATGACATTGGCATTGTTGTGTTCTCTGAGCAAGCCAGAAACGGCATCGTTATAGCCAATTCCGGCACGAATGCCTTTAATTTTGTTGGCGGCCATGGTGATTCCTTCGCCAGAACCACAAACGACAATTCCGAAATCGGCTTCTTTGTTAGCGACGGCACGTCCGACAGCGGCTCCAAAAACCGGATAATCGCACGCTTCTTCACTAAAAGTGCCTAAATTGAGGACTTCATAGCCTTCTTTTTCTAAATGTTTGACGATTTCTTCTTTAAGAAGATAACCACCATGATCAGAACCTACCGCAATCTTCATTTTAAGTTCCCCCAATAATCTAGAACGGTCTCGAAACTTAAGCCGCCTTCACGAATAAGTTTAATATCATCTTTGGCGATATCGATAATGGTTGAAGCGTGTAAGGAGTTACATTTTCCATCCACAATAACATCGGCGATGCCATCGAACGTCTTTCTCGTTTCTTCGAAAGAGACGGATGTTGGCTCTCCAGATATATTGGCAGAAGTAACAAGGCATGGCTTACCAACTTTTTCGATCAAATCATGGACCAAATCGGAAGCCGGGACACGAATTCCGATTACTCCGGTACCCAAGGTCACCCATTTCGGCAAATCTTCACGAGCTTTGACCAAAAAAGTTACTTCGCCTGGCAAGAAATGTTTCATCAAATTGGCGCGTTTTTCATCAACGTCGATGAATTTCGTAGCCATATCAACGGTAGAAGACATCAAAGCGAACGGTTTATCAGGTGAACGTTTCTTAGCCTTAACCAAATCGTTAAAAGCTTTTTCGGAATCATAAACAACGCCGATTCCATAAACGGTTTCGGTTGGAAAGCACACGACTCCACCATTTTTTAGGCTTTCAGCCGCCAAATCCAAGTTATTTTCATCTACAATCTTAGTCATTTTCTTCGTCCTTTAGATAAACGAACAAGAATCTATCAAAACCAGAAAGGTCTTTGATGAATTCGCATTCGTAATCATGCAAATACTTCTCCATCAACTGATTTAGATGATTAACCAAATCAGGGGAGATTTCGAAAACCAATAAGAGAGCTCCGCGTTTTACTTTGTAGACATCTCTAAAGATCTTCTCATAGACGTCGTTTTCTTCGGTAAGCCACAAAGCGGAATCTGGCTCATAGTCGATAACCGATTGCTGTGCGTCTTCCTTGTGCAAAATATATGGAGGATTTGATATTAAAATATCAAATTTTGTATTGTCTTTAATCCATGGATCCAAGGCATCGCCTAATCTGGTGTCGACTTGAATAGAATATCTATCAAAATTCTTTTTGGCGACTTTCAAGGCTTCTTCTTTGATATCCGAAGCCGCACAAACCCAATTTGGGAACAAGGATTTGACCCCGAGGATAATCGCACCGCTTCCGGTTCCGATATCGCCAACCATCAAATAGTTTCTTGGGTCGAAATAAGATGAGACTTTTTGAGAAAGATAGGAAACCATTTCCTCGGTTTCGTTCCTTGGAATCAAAACGTTCTTATCAACATACAAGTTTTTGCCCAAAAATTGAGATTCGTTAATGATGTACTCAACTGGTTCGCCTTTTCTTAAACGTTCGCACTGGGACAAGAAAACGCTCGGATGCTTCATTTCATCTTCTTTGTGATAAATGACATCGATTTGTTGCTCGAAACCCTCGTTATGAGCAATCAAGATGCGTAAATCAGCAGAAAGTACGCCGAATGGCTTACAAAGTTCGTATTGTTGTTTATACAAATCGCCGATTTTAGGCATTATTTTTGGCTCTCCTCAAGCAATCTCTGTTCTTGGTCGAAATGGATTAAAGCATTGATGATATCATCGAGCTTTCCTTCCATGACTCTATCCAAGGTATTGGTAGTGAAGCCGATACGATGATCGGTAACGCGGTTTTGCGGATAGTTATAAGTGCGAATCTTTTCTGAGCGTTCGCCAGTGCCGACCTTAAGTTTTCTTTCCGAAGCACGAGCGGAGTCTTCCTTTTCCTGATAGAAAGCCTGAACTTTGGCGCGGATCATTCTCATACAGATTTCTTTGTTCTGTAACTGGGCCTTTTCGGTCTGGCAAGAGACAACAATTCCAGTAGGAATATGGGTAACGCGGACGGCAGATTCGGTTTTGTTAACGTTCTGACCGCCGGCGCCCTGAGATCTATAAGTATCGACCTTCAGGTCAGCTGGGTTGATTTTGACATCGACTTCTTCCGCTTCCGGCATAACCAAAACGGTCGCGGTCGAAGTATGGATACGGCCAGAGGCTTCGGTCTTCGGAACACGCTGAACACGATGGGCGCCAGATTCAAACTTTAGTTTTGAATAGACGTTTTCGCCTTTGACCATAAAGGAAACATAAGAATATCCGCCGGCAGTGCCTTCTTCACCGTCCAAGAACTGAACTTTCCAGCCCTGTTCTTCAGCATAATGCTGGTACATACGAAGTAAGTCACCAGCGAAGATATTGGCTTCATCGCCACCGACAGCGCCTCTGATTTCAACGATGATGTTTTTCGAATCGTTAGGGTCTTGCGGCAACAAAAGGGTTTTGAAGTTGGATTCAAGCTCTTCTAATTTCTTTTCGTCTTCTCTGCGTTGCTCTCTGGCAAATTCCTCAAGTTCTGGATCGCCAGAGTTAATCATTTCGATGGCGTCTTTGACTTCTTGCTCTAATTTCAAATAAGTCTCATACGCTTCATAAGCTTCTCGAAGTGAAGCTTGTTCTTTAGACAAATCGGTCAAAGCCTGTATATCAGAAGAAAAATCGCCCTCAGAGAGCTGATGTTCAATTTCCTCGTATCTAGTTTTGGTGGCATTCAGCCTCTTTCTCATGCTTTCTTCCATAAATGTTTCTCCCGATTGCTGCTAGATTATATCACGATGTAGGGCTATCGCCATACGTTCTCACTAGTGAGAATTAAGGATAATCGGTATAATTAACAAAGTTATGTCATACCGATCCTTATATCTTACATATCGTCCTCAGACTTTCGAACAAGTCGCGGGACAAAAAACCATCGTTCGTACCTTAAAGAACGCTTTGAAGAACGACAAGATCGGCCACTCCTATCTTTTTACCGGACCTAGGGGTACCGGTAAGACGACCATGGCCCGTCTTTTTGCCAAAGCTATTAACTGCGAAGAAGGAATTGGCCATCAATGTTGCCAATGTTCCAACTGTTTAGCCATCGCTGAATCCAGTCACCCTGACGTCATTGAAATCGACGCAGCTTCCAATAACGGCGTCGAGCAAGTCAGAGACCTCATCGATCGCATTAAGTACGCCCCAATCAAAGGACGTATGAAGATTTATATCATCGACGAAGTCCATATGATGAGCCCTGGCGCTTTCAACGCCT
>CAYPED010000072.1:0-4785 GCA_964409745.1 uncultured Staphylococcaceae bacterium
GGCGTGACTTAGATGGCGTTTCCTCTGCTATCATCAGAAGCAGAGAAACTTTAACCCACGATGGTGTTGTTAATGTCGTGTGCACCATCGATTCGAGAACCAATTCCATCGTTGTTCCACCGATGATTTATGCTCGTGGCTTTGCAACTCAGGGCACCGATCACGTCTCCAGACACATCCAAATCGAAGCGGAAGCCGCCTTAAAAGCCGGTTTAGCCTCGCACATGAGCTTGGCCGAACTTAAGACCAACGTCCGTAACCAAGTCTCCAAATACATCGCTCGTAAGACTGAGCGTTCTCCGATGGTTTTAGCCATCATTATGAATACGGCAGGCCGTAAATAATGTTCATCTTGGCTTCTAAATCGCCTAGAAGGAAGGAAATACTTAAGGAACTGATTCCTTCTTTTGAGATTATCGTCCCTCAGGTGGATGAATCTTCTTTGTTGTCCTTGGTTGATCCTTTGGATTTAGCCAAGGCGGAATCCAAACTCAAAGTCCTATCCATTATCAAAGACCATCCCACCGATTACGTTTTATCCGCCGACACGGTCGTCATCGTCGATGGAAAGCCTTTAGGGAAACCAAAAGATAAAGACGACGCTATCAGAATGCTTAAGATGCAGTCCGGCAAGAAAGAAGAAGTCATCACGGGATACGCCTTCTACGATGGTAAGGATGTTGTCATCGGAGAAGACGTCACCTATGTCTATTTCAATGAATTGGATGACAAATCCATCAAGGAATACATAAATAAATGCCAGCCCTATGACAAGGCTGGCGCTTATGGGATACAGGATGACTTCCCGCTTATCAAAAAGATTGAGGGAAGCTATTCGAATGTGGTAGGTCTTCCTAAGGAAGCCTTACGCGAACTATTCGTTAAAAAGGGAATTATATAATTCTTCCGCGTTGTCCTTGATGACCAAGGTCAATTTATCGGAAGCTTGGATGAAGCCGGTTACGCCGGCTTTTTTAAGTGCCTCGTGATCCACTTTGGAGAAGTCTTTGCAAGAGACGATGATGCGGGAACCTCTAAGTTCTTTGGAGATGATATTGTCTTTGCCACCTAAGGCGATAGCGCATTCTTTCTCGTTGACGACGCTGATGGTCTTTCTCTTTCTTCTGGACATCCATAAGAAGATGATGGCGCCCACCAAAATCAAAAAGACAAAGGCGGCGATGATAACCCAGGCATATGCTGGGAAGGAAGTGCTTTCAAGAATTACGATGTTTTTCATATAGGGTTATAATACCACATATCGAGGTCATATTATGAGCAACGCGATTGAAATTGAAGCCAAAGCATTGGTAAACAAAGAAGAATATGGACGTTTGGTCAAACGTTTTAAGGAATATCCATCCTTTTCTCAGACCAACTATTACATCGACACCGAGAGAAGCGATCTCCGCGTCGATGGGTTAGGCCTTCGTATCAGAGAGAAGGACAATTCCTACGAGATGACGTTGAAAGCCCCGTTGTCTCAGGGCTTATTGGAGAAAACCGCTCGTCTATCCAAAGAGGAATTTAACTCCTTCACCAAGAAAAGCATCTTTCCAGAGAACGACCTTAAGAGGTTCTTAACGATGTTGGATATCGACGTCAATGAGTTGCATATCCTTGCTTCTCTGAGAACCGAAAGAACCGATATCCCTTACTTAGGCGGCAAGTTATCCTTAGATAAGAACGAATACAACGGCTTGACCGACTACGAAATCGAATTGGAATTCAATAATGAGGCCGATGCCGAGAAGTTATTGAAAGAACTATTTAATGAGGAAGGCATCCACTTCGAAATCAATAAGAGACCTAAATCAATCAGGGCTTTAGATAGCAGAAAGTAAAAGAAAAAGCGGGCTACGACTGTGGCTCGCTTTTTGATTCGCAGTTCTCGTAAACCGGGCATTCGATTTTCGAACAATATCCGGCCGCCAGCTTTCTGGCGCGTGGCAAGAAGACGGTGATGTCATCTTCGTTATAGCCGGTGACCACCCTTCTATCATCAACGATGATAGGCCTTTTGAGGACCGATGGGTTTTTAAGGACGAAGTCAATAAGTTCGGAGATCTTCATCGAATCGATGTCGATTTTGTTCTCGGTGATGATCTTGCTGCGGGTCGAGATGATATCCGTGGTCCCATTCTCGGATTTATAAAGAATCTGGATGATGTCGTTTTTGGTCAGTTTGCCAGAGAAAATATCCTTCGATTCATAAGGAAGGTTCTGGTCCTTGAACCATTGGATTACTTTGCGGCAGCTGGAACAGCTTGGGGAATAATAAATCTTGACCATAGCCATATATTAACACGGTTTCAAAAACTATCGATGACCTTTATAATCTAACAAATGAAAAAGATGCTGATCGCTTTGGATATCGATGGGACCTTGGTTAACGGAGGGGAGCCTCTTTCTCCGAAAGCCAAGGATATTCTTTCCCGTTTGGTCAAAGAAGGACATGAGGTTATCTTTGCCTCCGGAAGGCCAATAAGGGCCATTATGCCTTATTACCGAGCAATCGACTGTTCCTCCCCGATAATCGCCTATAACGGCCTTTGGAGCCATCGTCCGGAGACTTTGGGAAAGAAGCCTGGCTACGTCTTTAAGAAAGAAGTGGTCCAAGAGATATTCGATAAGTGCAAAGATAAGCTCAAGTCCTTTATGGCCGAGTCCGAAACCACCATCTATTCTTCGACACACGATGATTATCTAGATACCTTCTTCCCTTATAATGGAATGAAGGAAATAACATCTCCTAATGTTAAGCTAGAAGAAGATGTTTTAACTGTCTTATTCTGCGCCTCTCCCGAGGATGACAAATACATTCAAGAGCTAGTCGAATCCTACCCAGGATACGGCTATCGTCATTGGACCAATTCCCCTTATTCCGAGATGTATCGGAAGGGCATCACCAAGGGCTTTGGCTTGGAATTGATTCAGAAAGCCTTGAATATCGGCAAGGAGAACACCATTGCCATCGGCGATTCCGACAACGATTTCGAGATGCTTGAAAGGGCAAAATACGCCTACGCCGTAAAGGGTTGCAAATCAAAAAAGCTCCTCTCTTCTTTCCCAACCACCGAGAAGGGATTGGATGAAGATGGAGCCGTTCTGGAATTAGAGAAATTGCTTCTTAAATAATTATTTTCCTTTGCCTAAATGGACGCGGATGGAATAGTTGTCGTTTTCAGCGATCTTGCAGGCTTCTTTGATGGCGTCTTCCCTTGAATCAAAGGAAGCGATATAGCCCGTGTCCGAGACAACCAACTGCCAGGTCTTATCGACGGGGTTGATATGGATGATCTTGGAGATGTTGATTTTGATTTCGCTCTGTTCGGCTGGGACAACGACTTGCTCGAGTGCTGGCTGAGTTGCTTCTGGAGCTAAATCCACTGGGGTTTCATCCACCGTTTCGTCTAAGGCGGCGATTCTACCTTTGATGCCGATGTTATGGAAGACAAGCAAGATGATGCCGATGACCATCAAGGATACCAAGATAACCCCGATATATAAGAGGTTGCGGGCCCAATCATCTTTCCAAGTAACGACACGTAAGAAATCGATTGGGGTATAAAGGACATTGGTGGCATTCAAGACCATAATCAACGCCCCATAGATAAGAGGGACTAGCATCGCCGTCCAGAACATCTTGTAATGGATGGCCCTTCCTTTTTCCAAGAAGATGAAGGAGACCACCGACAAGATGAATGGGACCACGATGATGAGGATGCCATACGGGGTGGTGACCAAAGACAACAAGGATGGATAACCAATGCTAGCTTCGGGTTCGATAAGGGTGGTTTTGATAACGATATAAAGAACTAAGAAGGTGATGGCGGACGTGGTGATGAACTTAAGCCAGACAGGGAAACCCGCTAATTTATGGTCCTTCCTTTTAAGCGAAAACATGTCGGTTATGGCCATAACTAGCCCTGCGATGCCCAAAGGCCAAGCGGTTTGGATCTGAGCAAACTGAGTGGAATTGATGGTTACCGACTTGTTGATGAAGATGACTAAGATAGTACCGAAAAGGATGCAGAGGAAAATGAGGGCATTGATAACCAACGAGGCGATTTTCATGCCTTTCTTCATATGCTTCCCTCCTTATTTTCTAAGTCCAACAAATTCTAACAATTTATTAATAAGCGACTCAACTTCAATTTCAAGATTTACATTTCTTTTTGAAATGGCCTCGGCGTAGAACTTGCATTTTGGTTCGGTTCCAGATGGTCTGACCGCGATCCAAGAACCATTATCCAAAACGTATTTCAAAACGTTGGATTTTGGAAGATCCAAGGCTTCTTTTTTGCCATCTTCGTAAGTGATGGAAGAGAGCTCGCAGTCATAGGTGGTGACCACTTTAAAACCATTGATTTCCTTTGGAGGGTTCTTTCTTAAACTATCCATCAATTCATTCATCTTGGACAAGCCTTCCGAACCTTCAAAGAAGACCGAGATGGTCTTAGCGTGGTGATAACCGTATTTCTTTTCAAGTTCTTCAAAGGCTTCGCCTAAGGTCATGCCTTTACGATGGTAATAGAGGGCACATTCGGAGTACATAAGGATAGCTTGCAAGCCATCTTTGTCTCTGACGAATGGGTTGATTAAACAACCATATGATTCTTCGTAGCCAAATTCAAAGGTTGGGCCTTCGCCTTTGTCTTCGTAATAACCGATTCTGTCCCCAATGTATTTGAAACCCGTTAAGAAGGTCTCCACTCCGACTCCATAGTTACGGGCAATCTTTCTTTCTAAGTCTGAAGATACAAGGGTGTCGTAACTATGGAG
>CAYPED010000073.1:0-4771 GCA_964409745.1 uncultured Staphylococcaceae bacterium
CACGACAATGCCGGCGAAAGACTTACCCCATATGGTCACGAACTTGGCCTTATTTCCGATGAAAGATATGAGGCTTATTTGAACAATCAAAAGAAGATTGCCGAGGCTATCGACATTCTCTCGAAGGTCAATCCGACCGACAAAGAATATCTTGCTCCATATTTGGAGGCGGCCGGATACAACGATTTCAACGTTGGACATCGTGGCATCGATTTGTTAAAGAGACCTGGCTTGCATTATCCAGAGATTGCCCACGCTACGCCAGAACTCCAAGATTACAAATTTAATGAAAATTCAATTTTGGAATTGGAAACCAAAGTTAAATATGAAGGCTATATCCGTAAAGCCTTGTCTGATGCGGAAAGAACCCGTAAATTGGAATTTGCCAAACTCCCAACCGATATCGATTACCAAAAGTTGGATGGACTTCGTTTGGAAGCTAGACAAAAATTGAATATGGTCAAACCAACCACCATCGGTCAAGCTGGCCGTATCGCAGGTGTTAACCCTGCTGATATTTCGGTTTTGATCCTTATCTTGAAAAAGGAGGGACTCTTATGACTTATGAAGAATTGCTTAATGCCTATCAGCCATTAGGCATTTTGGATGAGCAAAAAGTTTCTCTTTTGAAGCGTTATGCCGAACTTTTGCTTGAGGCCAATGCCAAATTCAATCTCACTGCAATCAAGGAAATTCCAGAGATTGTCGAAAAACATTTCTACGATTGTTTGCTTCCATTAAAGGAATTTGACTTAAAAGGCAAAAAGATTCTTGATGTTGGAAGCGGTGGAGGATTCCCTGGCTTGGTGTTTGCTATCGCTTTGCCGGAAAGCCAATTAACTTTATTAGATGCCACGGCCAAGAAATGCGTTTTCCTCAAAGAAACCGCCGAGGCATTAGGTCTTAAAAATGTTCATGTGGTTAATTCCCGTGCCGAAGATTTTGATATGCGTAACTGCTTTGATGTGGTCACCGGACGTGCAGTGGCGGCTATGCCGAAACTTTTGGAAATCACCGCTCCATTCGCCAAGGTCAATGGCAATGTCCTTTTGATGAAAGCCTTAAAAGGAAACGAAGAACTTTCAGAAAGCCAAAACGCTATCAAAGTTCTTAATCTCAAGTTAGAGAAAACCCAACAAGAAAAGATGCCTAACGGAGAGGAAAGACTGAACTTCCTATTCGTTAAAAAAGATAAAACCTTAAGAAAATATCCACGTTCTTGGAAGGAAATAATGGTTAAACCTTTATAAAGGGATTTACAAAATAATCGTTCGTTCTACAATTAATTCGCTTCAGGGAGACGTGTAAGTCGTCAACTGGCGGTAAAGTCCGCGAGCCCACTTCGGTGAGCATGATCTGGTGAAACTCCAGAACCAACGGTAAAGTCCGGATGGAAGAAGCGCAACGCTAATCATTTGGATTGATTAGTTGGTCGCCCCCTGCAGCAAGGGGGTATTTTTTATGAAAGATTGGCAGATTACCATTCTCGTAATCGGCATCTTCCTACTCGTCTTGTTTGCAGCTATTTTCATTGGCAAAAAGACAGGTGGGAAAAAGAAAACCACGGTTAGACTGTGTGCTCGTATCGCCGTGTTCGGCGCCTTATCAGCCATCCTTTATGTCGTTCCGGTTTTCCAAATCCATTTTCCGTTCTTTCCAAGTTTCTTGGCCATCCACTTCGATGAGATCCCGACCTTTATCGCTGGATTCGCCTATGGACCTTTGGCCTCGATTGGAGTCATTGTCATTAAGACAATCATCAAACTGCCATTCACTTCAACCATGTGCGTAGGTGAATTGGCGGACTTAGTCTTCTCTTTGGCCTTCGTTCTTCCTACCGTTCTTATTTATAAGAAATGGAGAAACCTCAAAGGCGTTGCTGTTGGCTTTGCCGTCGGAACGGTTTGCCAGTTGGTGGTGTCGGTGGTTCTTAACATTTACGCTATGCTTCCGTTCTATATGTTCGTCATGGGCTTCCCAGAGGATTCTCTTCTTGCCTTATGCCAAGCAGCGAACTCGCATATTACCTCTCTTGGCTGGCCTTATGGCTTATATGCCGTCTTGCCGTTGAACGCGATGAAAGATGCGATTGTTATCATCGTCACCTTCATCATCTATCGTTATATTCACGTCTTATTGAGATTCGACAGAGAATAAATAACAAAAAAAGACCCGCTCGAGACAGGCCTTTTTTTGATGTTCGTTTGAATTAATTATTCAACGGTGATAGCGGAAACTGGGCAGTTGGCGGCAGCTTCGTCGGCGGAAGCATCAGCTTCGACACCTTCGATGGCGTGGGCCTTTCCATCATCTCCGAATTCGAAAACGTCTGGAGCGCTTCCGACACAGAGACCGCATCCGATGCAAGCATCGTTGTTAACAACAGCTTTTGGCATTTTAGGGATCCTCCAAAATAAGTAGCCACATTATAGGTACTTAAAAAGAAATCTTCAATCAGTCATCAAAGATTTTTCAAAGAGAATGTCATTCATGAATGAATGTGAAGAGCATTTAGAGTAGAATACCCAATGTGAAGAGCAGGATTGAACGTTTTGAAAAGTACAGAACCAGCATCGCAACCTCGCCGGAATGGACTTTCAAATTGAGCAAGAAACGTTCTTCTAGACATAACGTGGATGCGGTTATGGAGGGAAAAAGCATCGGTTCTAAGGCGATTTCCTTAGATTCCGAAAAGAAATCCCCACGCATGGTCGGATATGAGAAATATCAGCAAGGCAAACAAAGCCTAATGATTCTCAAATACACGTTGTTCGCCGTAAGCATAATCCTTATGATTGTGCTTTATGTAATCTGGGTGAGGAAATGATAATGTCCAATATTGCAATTGCCATCGACGGTCCAGCAGCGGCCGGAAAGTCTACAGTCGCCAAAGCCGTCGCTTCTGCTCTCGGTTTCACTTATATTGACACCGGTGCGATGTATCGTGCCGTAACTTATGCCGTTATCAAAGCCGGTCTTGATCCACAAGTCGAAGCTCAAGCCGTCAAAGTTTTACCAACCTTATCCATCGAACTTAAGCAAGACGGAACCGTCCTTTGCAATGGTGAGGATGTCACCAAAGAAATCAGATTGCCGCTTGTCTCAGGACAAGTTAGCTATATCGCCGCGATGAAGCCGGTTCGTTTGGCTTTGATCGAAATGCAACGCCAGATGGCCGAATCTAAATCGGTGGTCATGGACGGACGTGATATTGGCACTTATGTTTTGCCAAACGCCCAAGTCAAAATTTTCCAGATTGCCTCGGTTGAAACCAGAGCCGTCCGTCGTTATGAAGAAAACCTCGAAAAGGGTATTCAATGCACCCTTAAGAGCGTGGAAGAAGAACTCCGTATGAGAGACAAGATTGACTCTGGCCGTGAGTTTGATCCTCTTAAGCCAGCCGAAGATTCGGTTTTATTGGATACCTCTTGTCTTACCATCAAAGAATCCATAGAGGCCATTTTAAAAATCATCGAAAAGAAAACAGGAGTGAAAGCCTAATGCAGTTGGGAACCTTAGCCATAGTCGGAGCGCCTAGTGCCGGAAAGAGCACGATTTTTAATCGTATCGTCGGTGAAAGACGCGCTATCGTTGAACCGACCAGAGGCGTCACTAGGGATAGGCTTTATGCCAAGGGCGAATGGCTGACCAAAGAATTCACTGTCATCGATACTGGCGGTATCCAAATCAAAGACGCCCCATTCCAAGAAGAAATCCGAGCCCAGGTCGATATCGCCATCGAACAAGCCGATGTTATTTTGTTTGTGGTGGATGGCAAATTAGGTTGTTCTCAGGACGATAAATTCATCGCCCGTTTGCTCCAAAAGAGTGACAAGCCGATCATTTTAGCCGCCAATAAAATCGACTCTATACAAGAAATCGGTGATTTGACCGAATTCTATCGCTTAGGCTTAGGCGAACCGATGGCGGTTTCCGGCGCCCATGGTATTGGCATCGGCGATCTTCTCGATAAAGTCGTTTCCCTGCTTCCGGAAAAAGAACCAAATACTTATGAAAATGCCATTTCCTTCTGCTTGATTGGTAGACCGAATGTTGGCAAATCTTCCTTATCCAACCGTTTCTTGAACAATCAAAGAACCATCGTTTCGGATATCGCCGGAACAACCAGAGATTCCATCGACTCCGCTTTTAGTTATAACGATCAGAATTTCGTTGTTATCGATACGGCCGGTTTGGTCAAACGCGGAAAAATCTACGAAGCGATTGATAAATACGCTGCTTTAAGGGCTCTGGCCGCTATTGATAGATCCGATGTGGCCGTTCTTTTGATTGATGGAAACGTCGGTATCACCGAGCAAGACAAGCATGTCGTTGGCTATGCGGTGGAAGCTAAAAAAGCCATTATCATCGTCGTGAATAAGTGGGACATCGCCAAAGGCGACAAAGACGCCGAAGAATTCACCAAGGATATCAAAAAAGAATTCAAGTTCTTAGATTATGCCCCAATTCTTTATGTTTCTGCCAAGACCGGTCACAACGTTGAGAAGATTTTGCCAGCCATCATTAAGGCTTACGAAGGATATAACAGACGCATTCCGACCAATGTCTTGAATGATATTATCTTGGACGCTCAGGCCATGAACCCGACCCCGTTATTCAATCATGGGCGCTTAAAAATCGTATACGCATCGCAAATTGACGTCCGTCCGCCGAAGTTCGTCTTCTTCTGCAACGACCCGAAGTTCGTTCATTTCAGTTACACTCGTTATCTTTTGAATAGACTTAGAGAGACCTTTGATTTTGAGGGTAC
>CAYPED010000074.1:0-4668 GCA_964409745.1 uncultured Staphylococcaceae bacterium
TGATCATCATATCGAAGGCAAAGCCGGAGATTCTATCCATCTGGTAGTTATTGACGTATCTGCGTTTGACGATCTTCTTCTTTTCGAGGGCTTTCATGATGACCCTGATGATGGTAGCGGCGATAACACCCCAGATGAAGTTGAAGCCCCAGGCCACGGAGTTGAATAGCTTAACTCCCGTCCAATCGGTCAATTTGGCGAAGAAGACCATGATTCCAAAGGAAATGGCGTACGCTAATGCCACCAACGCAATCTGAATGGAGGTCTTATCCACCGATTCGGAGTCTTCGATTTCGTTCTTGCCTTCGAAGACCTCGACTGGGCGTTCTCCCATGGAGGATACGCGTTCCGGGATCTCTTTGCGGTGCTTCATGATGTTGATATAGATAACGCCAACAACAGAGGCTACCACAAAGCCGATGGAGGCGATGGTAAGTCCAAAGGAACCTTGTCCGTTAAAGACCGTACCGGTCCAATCTTCGGCGTGAGTCAAAGCGGTGAAGTTAACGTCCCAAGTCAACGCGTTCCCTGGTCCTTGGCCGAAGCCTAGAGGAAGGATGACGCCGGCATCGTAATAAAGGCCGCTTCCGGCCCAGAAGAAGATAAGGCCAGTGAGCATTCCAAAGACGGCTTGAAGCATGTAAGTGCCACCGGTAAGGGCGCCGTTCTGCCAAACCTGCAACATCGGGGCTTTCTCTTTCTTATCGACGATCTTTAAGGACATGGCGATAAAACCAATTCCTAAGCAATGATAGGTGATAATCTGCATGATGCGGTTATCGACCAATTCATAGTCAGCCGTGTATTTAAGGATGATATTTAAGATAAACAAAATAAGGCCACCCAATAAGGCGGATGGGATAAAAGCCTTTCTTAAGAAAGGCACGACCCTGCGGATGACGTTTCCCAAAAGCAAAGCCAAGAGCAGTAAGCCCAATTGGACGACGAACTTCCAGACGTTGTCGAAATCCGTCAAATCGAAGGTCCAGCTGGAATCGAGAATAACCATGTTTAGTCCTCCAAGGTGAAATAACGATCGGAGTCTTCCCTCTTCATCTTGGTGTCCAATTTATGGAAGGCCAAGACATATTTAAGAGGGTTGAATCTCCCTTTGCCGACCACCACATATTGATGATCGTCGTAAGTGAACGAGAAACGTAAGCCGGAGATTGGGGAAGAGCCGGCAATTTTGGTTAAAGCGAACTTCTTGGAACCCATGACGAGTTCTTTGTCCGTTAAGATGATCTTCCCTTCGTATATCGGGCGGCGGGCCTTATTAGGATCCGATAAATAACAAGTGATACCCCTATCTTGGAAGATGACAGAGTTTTCTTTTACTTCGTAGTTAAGCATCCATTTTTTCTGGAACTGATACCAGTCGTTAAGGATATGGAATTTAAAGTCTGGGTCGTTGCTCTTTAGATGCAAGTCCTCGGTGTATTCAACCTTAAGACCGCAAGAGGAACAGAAGACATCGACTCCTTTGCTCTTAAGGGTGGAGACCCCACCGCATTTAGGGCAGACGAAAAGCATCTTCTCTAAGTATTGGGCTCTGTATTTGGAATGGAATTTCTCCCCCGATTCGGAGTCGAAAACGCGGAGATTATCGACGATTATCTTATAAAGCTCTTCGTTGGACATGTCCTTGTATTCATCGTATTTAAGGACGCGTTTGATTTCTCCATAGAAGTTGCCTTTGATCCTTTGCTCTCCCTTCCATCTTGGGTAGCAGCCAGTGCCGCCGTGAAGGTTATAAAGGATGATGGTGGATTTGAAGTTCTTTAACATCGCCGGGAGATTCGGGGAGATGAAGAACTGGAATTCGGCATAGCTTCTGTTGCCCTCAGGGAAGAACAAAAGATTGCCGCCTTCCTTGACCACCTCGGTCATATGGGCGGTTGCCTGGATATCGGTTTCGCCTTTTCTCTTGGTGATGAAACCGAAACAATGCTTCAAGAGCTTGCCTCTTAAACCATGGCAGATGGTATCCGTGCCCACTGGGATCAGGTGCTTATTGAAGGAGAATTCGACGAAAATAGGATCCAAGTTCGCTTGGTGATTGGAAAGAACTATTACTCTTTCGCCTTTTTGGATTTTGTATTTGCCTTTGACTTTGAAGCCAAACGCTAGATGAAGTATGGGTCTGACTAAGATTTTACCTAGTGTGTTATAAAATTGATGTCTGGCCCTTACTGATTTAACTTTCTTAGTAGCCATTATATGCGTAGTTTATATTCATCTAGAAAAAAGTAAAACATTATTTTTCTTATAAAGAAAAGGCGGAGAGGAATCCGCCTGGTCTTTTAAGAGATTGAATACTTACTTTTTGAGGGTTAATCCACATCTGAAAGCGTCGGCGATAGGCTCACCCAACTTGTAATATTTATGATCGAAAGAGGAATAGATGACGGCGTGGGCCTTTCTTAAATCCAACTTCCCGTTTTCATCGAATAGAGATTCGTCGGCTTGGACGTTTTTGATCCTGAAATAATGCATGCCGGATTCCTTATCGACATAGAGGAATTCGCATTCCATGGCCAATGGCAATTCATCGATAATCGGAGCGTTCACATATTCCGATTTGTGGGCGTGGAATCCTGTCTTTTCGAATTTGTCTTTGGTGTTTTTACCCGAGACGCAGCCAACGTAATCGCATGGGACGATGGTCGCTTCGGTTGCTAGTTGAATGACCACCCCATTGGTTCTTAAGAAGTTCTCGGTTGTTTTATGTTCGGATAAGCAAACCCCGATGATATCGGTGTCGATGGCGGTACCCCAGGCCGCATTCATCATGTCAATGGAACCATCCTCGTTATAAGTGGATAGGATGATAACTGGCATCGGATAGATATAAGGATTGATTTTGATGTTCTTTTTCATATGTGTTTCCTCTTTAGATTAATCTAGCACATTTTTATTTGTCGTTCTTGGCATATTTGGGCGCCCATTCTTTGTTAGGTCTTAGATGATATCCGCCGGTTTTTTTAGACCCCACCAATTCAATGTAGTCTTTGACCTGCCTTTTGATGGTGTTCCTAATCATGTCTAATGAGGCATTTATTCCCGACTTTTCCAATAGATCATGCATCTGATTTACCTTAACGCCCGGGTTTCTTTGGACGATCTTGAGGATTTCCAAACCCAAGTCATTAATGTCATCGGTGATGTCATCGTTTATTCGGTCATTTATTTGGTCATTTATTTGGTCAGGGTCGTAATTGACGTTCGGAAGATTAGCGATGAAGAAATTATCGAAATTAAGAAATTCAGGTTTCATCGGATAATTCGCGTACGCCGACAATGTTCTTGGAATTCCGCTTCCGAAATTCTCGATGTAACCTAATTTATCCAAAACATGGACCAAGCCTTCGTTTCGGTAGTGCAGGTTCCCGAAAGCATGGACTCGATTGAAGACCTGAACAGTCCGCCTGGGCTAATTATCCTGCATTTATCTTTGAAGAAATCGATCTTGATGTTAGAACGGAGGAAATAATCCGAATGGCAGAAAGCGTTAAGGATGATTTCCCTTAGAGATTCCCCTGGATAAGACAAGGTTTCTTTCCTAATCCAGGTTTTGCTATCTATCGTGGCGGATATATCATTCAATCTAGAAGCCTGCTCTTGAACATCATAAAGAACCTTAAATAGCGAGCCTGTGAAGGTCTTCTTCAGTTTGAAATTCATATGATCATCATATTCGGCCACTTTGACCTCAATAGGAGATTGATCGGAGAGCAATAGTCCTAGATTAGTGTATTCACCATCGGAATTTATAAGGCCCAAACTGACCTTTTGCTTTTCAAGATCATCGATACCTTTTTCCTTCAAAACCATTTCGAAGTATTTGAAGGTGAGCTCTTGATTATCGCTTATTTCTTTTTCAAAGACATAATGATGGGAGTCCATAATCATCTGGATAATCTCATCTTGGGAGCATTTTCTAGCCGAAGTGCCTATTCTTTTGTAAGTTCCTTCGGAAGTAGGACCCTTATTGGTCAAATAATATGGCTTATTGGTCCCTTCTTTGATATCTAACTCCAAGACGCCATCGTCATTGTAGGCAAACGCAACCAAAGAGGACGGCAATGGGTAAATACTATCTCTCAGCCAAGATGATAGAATGAGCAAAGTCTTGTCTTTGTCTTCTTTAAGGAACGGCTCATAGATTTTTCCGTCATCATCGACTCCGACGTAAATAGACCCACCGCTAGCATTAAGGAAGGCGATTATCTCTTTCTTAACGGATTCGGATAGTTCTCTTTTGAGTTCAGAAACACTAGATTCTCTATACATAAATCCCTCCTTTTTGGTCATTTCTTCAACATAATTATAGTTCATTTGACCAAATAAGACAATCTGGCTGAGGTTAAAAGAAAAAGCCCCTAAGGGCTTCTATCTTTATCCTCTTGCTTCGATATAGAGGATGATGTCTCCGTTGGATTCGGTCCAGACATAATAGTAGATGCTTAGTCTGCTGTAGTCCGTGGTCTTATAGCAATAGAGGTATTCGGCATCGGAAGTTCCGATGCTCTTGGCTAATGGAGATAAGGACTTCTTGGTGATATTGCCAGAGAATGGATTATCACCGAAGGAATCATAATCGCTGGAAGAGGTCCATCTGGAGGCGATAAAGCCAGTAGGAAGGAGTTTATCCTTGGCTAAGGCTTT
>CAYPED010000075.1:0-4635 GCA_964409745.1 uncultured Staphylococcaceae bacterium
CTTGAAACGTAAAGATATTACCATAACTCTTAAGGAATATCAAAAAATCCAATGGTCTAATAGGTGACACGCATAGCGTGACTAATCAATCTTCATCATCTTTCTTGCCAAGCTGTGGCTCGAAATCTTTTAATGGGGCAACCCAGTCGCGTTCGTAGATATCGCCGATGGTGATGTTATCTTTTCTACAGGCATCGGATAGAAGCTGTTTGGCACGTCTTACCGATAAAGGAGATCTGACTTTGAAAGCGCATGGGATTTCCTTATAAATATGCTTCAATCCAGCATCGATAACTGGGATACCCGAATTGGCATAAGATTCTGGCTTTAAGGCAAAGTAACATTTCAAAGAATTGCCGGCGATGGAGATTTTCATATAGGTTTTGGTATGTAACCTAAAAGTGTCGCCCGTATTGGAAAGACGGGATTTTAAGCCATAAGCCAAGGCTTCAGCCTTTAATTGGTTATAACATTCCTTAAGGGTATCGTCGGCATCCAACATCCTAGTAGGGAACGGAATTCGTTCAGGATATTGGGTCTTTTCTTCGATATCCAAAGTATTGACGGTCTTGTTTTGATTGATTACCTTCAAAAACGGCTCGGCTGCCGTATTATCGCCAACTTCAGTCAAAAGTTTGGCCAATTCCTCTTTGAAAATCCTTCTGACATCGGCTTCGGTCAGCATGTTTTTCTTCATGGTATTGAGGATCTCTTCTTGTTCGAGTTCGTGATTTAATACTTCGTGGTAAGCAAAGCTATAGTGCCTCTTGCTCACGTTGTTGATGGGGACGTCGGAATCATCTTCTTGTTTCTTCCTGACTGGCATTTTCTTTTTAAAAAGAGACATTGCTACTCCTTGAAATGAAAAGTGTCTTAGCTGATAACTGTATTTTATCCAAAAAAACGGGAAATAATAAAGAGTCAATTATGAAGATTTTTGGATTTTGAGAACAAAATAATGCTAAACGCTATTATTTTTTGGCTTCAATGGCCGCTAAAACAAAACCTTTAAATAATGGATTGGCTTTCAAAGGCCTCGAAGTGAACTCCGGATGGAACTGGCAGGCAATGAAAAACGGGTGATTCTTAAGCTCAATCATCTCGCATAAGCCGGTCTCCGGATTAACGCCTGAGAAGATTAATCCAGCCTTTTCTAAAACCTCTTTATATTTGTTGTTGAATTCATATCTGTGGCGATGACGTTCGGCAATCAGATTCGAACCATAGCATTTTTCGGCTAGAGAGCCTTCTTTGATGGCACAGTCGTAATTTCCTAAACGCAAAGTACCGCCCATATTGATGCCAGCGTATTGATCTCTTAGTAAATCAATAACCGGATATTGGGTATTTGGGTCGAACTCCGTGGTATTGGCGCCTTTTAAGCCTGCCACATGCTCAGCAAATTCGATAATGGCTAGCTGCATGCCTAAGCAAATGCCCAAATATGGGATTTTATGTTCGCGGGCGTATTGGATGGCGAGTTTCTTGCCTTCGGTTCCTCTTTCGCCGAAACCGCCAGGAACTAGAATGCCATCGCACTGACCAAGAATCTCATCGACATTCCCTTCGTTTAGGTTGGCGGATTGAATCCAATGGATATCCGCTTTATATCCCTCTGGGTAGGCCGAATGGTCTAACGCATTCTTAACCGATAAATAGGCATCCTTGAGTTCGACATACTTTCCGACCAAGGCAATGCTGACTTTCTTTTTGGCTGAAGAAACCGAAACGGTCCACTTCTTCCAAGCCGATAAATCAAGCTCCTTAGTTGGCTTAAGTTGAAGGTGTCTAATAGTAAAATCATCGAGTCCCTGCTCATTTAGCTTAAATGGAAGCTCGTAAACGTTCTTTAAATCATCGGCTTCGAAAACGCCTTCTCTCGGAACGTTGCAGAAGAGGGCAATCTTGCCTTTCTCATTCTCGGTAAGAGGCACTTCGCAACGAAGGACAATCGCATCTGGAAGGATGCCCACGCCAGTAAGTTCCTTGGTGCTATGCTGGGTTGGTTTGGTCTTGTTTTCTTCGGAAGCCTTGAGGTATGGGACTAAGGTGTTATGGAAGAACATCGTGTTCTCGTAGCCCAATTCGATACGCATCTGACGGATGGCTTCCAAATAAGCCAAACCCTCGATGTCGCCGACCGTTCCGCCGATTTCGCAGATAACGACATCCGCTTCGGAAACCTGGGCCGCCGCCAACATTCTGGCTTTAATCTCATTGGTGATATGAGGGATGATTTGGACGGTCGCGCCCAAATAATCGCCGTGTCTTTCTTTTTCTAATACAGATAGATAAATCTTTCCGGAAGTAAGGGAACATTCTTTGGTTAAATCGGTATCGATCCATCTTTCGTAATGGCCTAAATCCAAGTCGGTTTCGGCTCCGTCTTTGGTGACATAAACCTCGCCGTGCTGATATGGCGACATGGTTCCTGGATCGACATTGAAATAAGGATCGAATTTCATGTTATAGACCTTCAATCCCCTATTTTTTAACAACATGCCTAAGCAAGAGGCAAAGACGCCTTTTCCCAACGAAGAAACGACGCCACCGGTGACGAATATGAACTTGGACATAATAGATATCCCCTATGTTTTACATGTCCCTAATTCTATCCACAGAGCCTTTTAAATCTCAATGATTATTACTTTAAGCAAGAAAAAAGCCCGATTTAATCGGGCTTTAATTTGCACTGGAGCAGGTGACGGGAATCGGACCCGCGTATCTACCTTGGCAAGGTAGTGTTCTACCATTGAACTACACCTGCGCTTTTTGGCGCTTGGTTATTATATAAAAACGAAACTTCGATATCAAGTAGAAGAATAATGCTAATGAGCATATAATGCTTAAGTCCATTAAGGAGGGAATTTATGGCCACTTATTCAGATTTGGCGGAATTGTTGTTCCCTGATATTACCAAAACCATTGAAGATTTAGAAAAAGAATACCCAGCAAGAGATTTGCCAGAGGGAGCGGAGGTCACTCGTTTCGCCCCATCCCCAACTGGATTCTTGCACACCGGATCGTTGTTCACATCCATGATCGCTTACACCATCGCCAAGGAAACCCACGGTGTTTATATGTTCCGTTTGGAAGATACCGACACCAAGCGTACCATCCCTGGCTCGGCCAAGGATTTAATCACCCAGTTGAAAGTCTTTGGCATCGAAGCCGATGAAGGATACTTCCCAGAAGGCGATAAAGGCAATTATGGTCCTTATCAGCAGTCTGTCCGCAAGGATATCTACCGCACCGTCATCAAGCACTTGGTGGCCGAAGGCAAAGCCTATCCAGACTTCTGCACCACCGAGGATTTAGAGAAGATCCGCGCTTTCCAGGAAGCCAACAAGATTCTTCCGGGTTATTATGGCGCCTATGCCAGAGACCGTAACCTCACCGTCGATGAGCAAATCGCCAACATCAAGGCCGGCAAGCCTTGGGTCATCCGTTTCCGTTCCAATGGTGACCATGATTCCAAAACTTCCTTCGTTGATGAAATCCGCGGAAAGATCGAACTTCAGGAAAACGATGTCGATATCGTTATTTTGAAATCCGACGGACTTCCTACCTATCATTTCGCCCATGTCGTCGATGACCATTTCATGCACACCACCATCGTCACTCGTGGCGAGGAATGGATTCCATCTACCCCAATCCATTTGGAATTATTCGCCGCGTTAGGCTGGAAGACGCCGAAATACGCCCACCTTCCGGTCATCATGAAATTAGACCACGGCAACAAGAGAAAGCTTTCGAAGAGAAAAGACGCCGAAGCAGCCGTCTCCTTCTTCCTTAAGGAAGGCTTCCCACCTCAGGGCGTCCTAGTCTATCTTATGTCCATCGCCAACTCCAACTTCGAGGAATGGTCGATTGAGAATAATTCTTTAGATATCTCTAAATTCACCTTCTCCTTATCCAAGATGTCCTTGGATGGGGCGTTGTTCGATGAGAATAAGCTTATTTACTTCTGCAAAGAGGTCTTAGCCAAGATTCCGGCCAAAGACTTATTAGGGCCAGTCACCGAATGGGCCAAGGAATATCAGCCGGCTTTATATGAAAAGATTGCGGCTAACCCATCTTATTTTGAGAAGATCTTAGGCATCGAGAAAGACAGACCAAACCCACGCAAAGACTATGGCAAGTTCTCTGACATCGAAGCCTTGACCCGTTTCTTCTTCAAAGACGGATATGAGGAGATTGTCTCCAATGGCTATCCATTCAATGAGAAGCACAGCAAAGAGTTCTTATCCTCCTTCTGCGAGGAATTAGCCTCCAATATGTTATTCGACGTTGATGAATCAACTTGGTGGAACTCCGTTAAGGAAATCGCCTCTAAGAATAACTTCGCCGTTAATAATAAGGAATATAAGGCCAATCCAGAGGCCTTTAGAGGCAATGTGGCCGACGCCGCGGAAATCCTCCGTATCGCCTTAACCGGAGGCAAGATGTCCCCAAATATGCACGAGATCATCGAAATCTTAGGCAAAGAAGAGGTCATTCGCCGTCTTAAGGAAGTCTCCGCCAACTTATCCAAGTAGTTATACTTGATTAACTGGCCGCTTAATGGTTAAATACTTTTCGCGGCCCTGTGGTCAAGCGGCTAAGACGCAACCCTCTCAAGGTTGAATCCCGGGT
>CAYPED010000076.1:0-4622 GCA_964409745.1 uncultured Staphylococcaceae bacterium
TTAACGGGGTAAGCAAATACTTGCCAGAGGCGGTAGAAATATCGATACCGCCGGCATCCAAATTGCCAGAGGAATCAACTAAGCCATAAGCTGGATCCATCGCGGTTTCGAGGAAGTCGGCAAGCTTATCCATTTCGCCTAACAAAATGGTGTTGGTGGATTCATCGAAAGCATTCCAAACCCAGGTTATGTTGAGATAGCCATAAGTTCCAGTGCCAATATCCAAACCAGCCGAGATAAGAGAAGAACCGATTTGTTCGTATAAGTGATAAGTGACCGGACGTCCGATGGTGGCGGAGTTCGCCAAAGAATATAGCAATCCACGGATAGCGGACGCTTTGATATCGGAGACAGAGATGCTACCCGATAAGTCAGCCCCATTCAAAGCTTTGCCAAGATTGGAGATGATATCGCCGATAGCCTCGGCTTCATCCGCCCACTGGGCTTTGGTCAGACTCTTCATGGCGTTAAGGATATATGTGGTCTTTTCGGCCGCTGTGGTGCCGGTCGCATCTTTGTCTTCAAAGAAGGAAACGGCGCTGCCCAAAGAATCAGTCAAAACTGAATGGAAATATTCGCCAAAGACATAGCCTGAATCGCTATCGAATATTTGAGACTGCGATAAGGCTTTGATGATTGAACTGATGGCGGCTGGATCGGAATTGAAGAGGTCGATGTTGGTTAAGTCACCAATCTCGGCTCCGAATTTGACGATGGCATCCAAAGCCGCACCTTCATCGGTCCACGAAGAGACGTTGCTAAAGGATAGGCCCAAAGAGGAGGCTTTGCTGCCGAGCATTGGGACCACCGCATCGTCCAATAAGTCAGCGATGACGTCCCCAAAGACTTCGGAAGAATCCAAAGGCTTGAGGATTTCGGTGAAGCTGACGCCTTCTAAGTCGGAAAGGCTGATAGAACCACCGCCGACAAGGGCGCTCAGCATGCTTGGAGTGGTATAAGTTCCCAAGCCGTAAATCAAATCGGCGACGACCTGATTCTCGACTTCTGGGTTGATGTCGGTTGGAAGGGTAATGGTTTTGCCTAAGATATTGCCCAATAAGTTCTCGAGCAAGGTGCGGTAGGCTTTATTTTCGGAATCGTTGATGATTTTGTTGGAAGTAATACCGTCAAGCAAAATAACGATTTCATCGTGATAGCTAGCTAAGCCAGAAATCATATTGCTGATTTCCTGACCGGAGGCACCTGAGGTATTGGTGTCGGTGTTCATGATGAACTGGATAAGTGGCATACAGTTCTTGGCCACACGGAATAGCTTGGCTAACTCGGCACCGAAGTTATCAATATCGGTATTGATGCCATCAATGCCTAAAGACTTGAGGGCTTCGTTATCGGACAAGAGCTTATCGGCGGCTGTTGGGACAATCGCGGATAAGATTTTTGAATCATCAATATCTTCCGCCATAGCGATAAAACCATCCAACAATCCTGGATCGATGGAATGCAAATCGCCATTTGGCTCATAGGTGATGCCAGGCATGGCGTCCAAATCTTTAACGAATTCTTTGCAGATCGGATCGGCATCGATGAAGTCTTTGACGGTGTTAAGGACGGCCTTCATTTCGGATTTGGCGTTGGCCTTTCTGGTTTCAAACGGCAAAGCCTCAGCGAACAATTCGTTCTTGATGTCGGTCATATCGATGCTGACTTCTAACGCATCGCCCACCGTTTTGCCGATGAAGTCGGTGATGTCATCCATGCCATAGGTAAGGAAGGAACAATCCATCAAGCAGGTTTCGCCTTCTTCTGGATTGTCTTTGCCGCAGATGGCTTCAGTGACGCCGTCGATGTTATCGACTACGATTTCGGTTAAGACATCGGTGTCCAATTCTTTTTCGGAATCGACCAAGGAATCGACAATAAGAGCGCCTAGTCTATCATCTAAAGCATCGATATCGGCTAAGCCGTTATAAACGACCTTAAGCTCATCGCCTAAGGAAAGATTCTTATAAGCATCGTTTAGTTTAGAAACGTATTTGCGCCCGGTGTTTTCATCGGTTTCGAATTCGCAACCAGTGGTTTCTGGCAAGAAATCATCCAAGGAAAGATTCTCGGTTTCTTCGGCATTCAACGCATAGTTGACCAAGAAGACGGTGACCAAGTCATTGAACAAGTTCTTCTCGTCTGGGCGTTGGGCCAATCTTTCGAAGATGCTGTTCATGGCCTCTCTGGACTTATCGGAGAAGAGCATCGAAACTGTGTCGCTGTCATAATGGGCCTTGCCATCGACGTCGGTGAAGAAGGAGAAGACATCGGAAGACTGCAAATCTTTGATGATGTTGCCTAATTCGGTAACGGTCGCAGACCAGTTGTATCCGTAATAGTCAATACCTAAGGAGTTGCCGACATATTGTTTGATGGCGTCGATATTCACGGCGAATTCCAAAGCCATCGGCAATAAGGTCGTAACAAAACCAGAGTTGGCAAGGGTAGAAATGATGTTCACGCCATATTGAGTGGTGAGCAAGATATAAATCTTATCGAAGGTGGTGGCATCTTCGGAAAGGATGCCGGATTTAATTACATCATCAGCGATGGAGGCCGTTTCAGAAACGATATCAACGACAGAGACGGCCATGGTCTCGGTGACATTAGCGGTCGTTAAGAAGGAAAGAAGTTGGGAATCCCAGCTTTGTCCTTGGTCGTTGACGGTCCAGCCGAAGAAGGCTTTGGAGAAGACGGAGTTCTGATAGGTATCAACCACCGATTGGACGGTCTGATAGGTCTCATCATCGGCCGCAAGTCTCTTTTGGGACGCAGAAGTATCGGGGGTTGTATTGCTGCTGAAATTATAGATAGCCGAGTTGATGGTACCGGTGATTGGAATGATCAACATGCACATAAGGACAGCATTGATGACCAATTCCTGGGCCATGGAAACGCCACGGACTTTCTTGTAAATCGTTTTCTTTCTTTGCTTCTTTGGAAGAGCGGCATTAGCGGTTTTTTCTTCTTTGGTAAGTTTACGCTGGGATTTCGGGACGATGAATTTGAAGGCGATGTGCCATAAGCCCCAGCAAAGGAACTTGCCGAGGGTGCACAAAAGCAAGCCATAGACAAAAATCATCACCAACTTAAGCAGGGATTCGGTCAAACCTGAGGCGAATGTTTCCAAGTTTGTTGGGTCAACCGCCATATCGAATTTCATGACCGCATCGGTGATCAAGGCCTCGATGGTGCCGGAGACACTGGTGATATCGGCGCTGATGGTCTTGTTATCGATGGTGATTGAAATGCTTTGGTTGAACCATTTCGAGAGGTCGATGGCCCCGACGGCCGTTACAACCTTTCCTAGCGTTAAAAACAAAACGGTGATGACGACAATGAAGAATACCATGCGGTAGGTGCCGTAAGCCCAGCCGCGGAAAGCACCACGGAAAAGCGAGAACAAAAGGACGAAAATGACTAGTCCAAACAACACCCAAAGGGCTATCGTCTCGTATTTCACGATGGAGCTTGCGTCAAGCAATAGGTTCACAATAGAAACCTCCAAAAGAAAAAAACGTTGTGCTCATTATATAGCGTGTGTGCGTATGATGTAAGGTGACACATTAACCAAAAGCTATGCTTTTGAAATAATGAACCTTTTTCTAGTAATACCCTGCTTTTCTTGTTAATATCTTGTCGTGAAAATCAGATTACAGAGCAAAAAGTGCGATAACTGCGACAAAGATTATGATCCGGTGTTGAGCAAATGCCCACATTGCGGCAAAGCCAATTCAGAATTCTCTCGCAAGCTCTATCCGGTAAATGAGTCCGCTCCAGTTTGGAAGCAATTGGTTTTCTTTTTGGTTGGCTGCATCGGTTTGCAGATCATCGTTTATATCGTCTCCGCCATCGCTGGGATATCTCTGGATACCACCGGTCTTAAGTACAGGACTATCGTCAACTATGTTTCTTATGGCGTACTTTTCGTCATTTTATCTTTGCTTGTCTTCTCTTATTGGAAGACCATTCTTAAGGTTTTCAAGAACAAGAGGACCTATCTCGGCTTTGCCGTTGGCATCATTTTGATTGGTTTCAATTTGGCTTATTCCGCCATTTTGAGCAAATGCGGAGTCGGCGACAACGCCAACCAAGAAGCTTTGATTGAGGTTGTTTCCACTTCTAAAGTTTGGGGCTTTATTTTACTTGGCGTCGCTGGTCCGATTTGCGAGGAAATCACCTACCGTTTGGGCTTATTTGATTTACTTAAGCGTATCCACTTGGCCATCGCTTATGTCGTATGCGCCATATTATTCGGCTTCATCCATTTCGACTTCACCAATCCGACTTTAGTTGAATGGTTGAATATTCCTAATTATGTTATTTGTGGGGCTATCCTTTGCTTCGCCAACGATAGGTTTGGCATCGGGGCTTCGATGATCGCGCATATTATGAATAATATGTTGTCTCTTATTTTGATGGTGATTTGATATGAATGGAAAAGTACAGGTACTTTCATCATTTTGGCTGAAGATCATCGGATTCATCACGATGACTTTTGACCATATTGGCACCTTCATCGGGATGTTTTACGCCAGCGGTTCAGCCATCGGACAGATTGGCTTGGCTTTCAGATGCATCGGTCGTTTGGCTTTGCCTATCTTCATTTTCTTGTTGGT
>CAYPED010000077.1:0-4612 GCA_964409745.1 uncultured Staphylococcaceae bacterium
TCTTGCCGAAGGTTCCGAGAAAGCGGCTGCCAAAGCCCATCAAACCGTCCTTCGCGTTCGTAGATCCTTAGGCGTTGATTACTTCAACAATCACAAGATGATTGAGAAACAATCCAAGGCCTTCAAAAAGAAACACGAGGAAGAAGAAAAACTCGCCGCTTATCTTGCAAAGCAAAAGAAATAACAACCAGGGACTTCGGTCCCTTTTTATTTCTTGCTTATTAATACCTCTAGGGGGTATATTCTTATCGGAGGTAATTTTTATGGAACATTGCCCAATGTGTGAAAGAAAAACCGCGAGAGACGAAAAGGAACTCAAATCTTTGCTTAATAGATGTTCGAGAATCGAAGGACAAGTCAGAGGCATCAAGAAGATGCTTGAGGACAATGTCTACTGCGTGGAAATCATCCGCCAAGTGTCTGCTGCGCAGAACGCTTTGAATTCTTTGAATAAAGAACTTATTGCCTCCCATATTCATTCTTGCGTCTATAACGATGTTAAAGAAGGATCGGAAGATTCCTTAGACGAATTAACCGACCTCCTAGAGAAATTGATGAAGTAATATGGCGAAGAAATTCAATGTCACCGGCATGACATGTGCCGCTTGTCAGGCTCATGTCGAACACGCCGTTTCTAAAGTAAAAGGCGTCAGTTCCGTCACGGTTAATCTTTTGACTAACTCCATGACGGTGGAAGGAAACGCCTCAGATGAGAACATAATCAAGGCTGTTTCCAAGGCTGGTTATGGCGCTTCCTTGCAGGAAGGAACCTTTCAGAAAGAAAAAGACAACGCTTCAAGGAAACTGATTTTCCGTTTGGTTTCATCTTTTGTCTGCTTGCTGGTTTTGATGTATTTCTCTATGGGCTGTACGATGTTTGGCTGGCCTATGCCTCAACTGTTCAAAGATTATCCATATGCGATGGGAATCGTTGAGATGGCAATCGCTTTGATTGTCATGGGCATCAACTGCAAGTTTTTTATTTCTGGTTATAAGAGCTTGTTCCATTTGCACCCGAACATGGATTCCCTTGTTGCCTTAGGCAGCAGCGCATCCTTTATTTATTCATTCGTCATCATGATTTTGAGCGCGGTCGCATTGAACAATGGAGATGCTGAATTATCAATGAAATACGTTCATGGTCTTTATTACGAAACCGCGGCCATGATTCCAACCCTTATTACCATAGGCAAAACCTTGGAATCCATTTCCAAAGGAAAGACCACGAATGCCTTAAAAGAATTAATGAACCTCGCTCCGAAATCGGCGGTTATCCTCAAAGACGGAGTAGAAACCGAAGTCTTATTAGAAGAGGTTAAGCTAGGCGATGTCTTTGTCCTCCGTGCTGGATCGTCTGTTCCGGTTGATGGAAAAATCATTGAAGGCAATGGTTCGTTTGATGAATCCGCTTTGACAGGAGAATCCATTCCAAATGATAAAGGCGTCGATGCCGATGTGTTTTCGGGAACTATCCTTACTTCTGGCTATGTTCTTTGCAAAGCCACCAAAGTCGGCGAAGATACGACTTTGTCTCAAATCGTTAAGATGGTTAACGATGCGAATACCAGCAAAGCCCCTATCTCCAAGATTGCGGATAAAGTGTCTTATGTATTCGTACCGGTTATCATGCTTATCGCTATCATCGTTTTGACAGCGTGGCTGATATATGGCGGAGTGGTTGGCTCGCCAGACCCAAATACCAATTGGGTGGCCTTCGCTTTGGCTAGAGGCATCTCCGTATTGGTTATTGCTTGCCCTTGCGCGCTAGGTTTGGCTACCCCTGTTGCCATCATGGTTTCATCGGGTAAAGGCGCAAAAAACGGCATTCTCTTTAAAACCGCCGAATCCATTGAAGAAACCGGCAAATGCAATACCGTTATCTTTGATAAGACCGGAACCATTACCCTAGGTATTCCTACCGTAAATACATTTAAGACTTACATTGATGACGATGATTTGCTGCTGGCTGCCTGTTCATTGGAAGCCCAGTCCGAGCATCCTTTAGCCAAAGCGGTGGTCAATTATGGCAAATTCGCTGAATTGAAAGAAGTCACAAACTACGAAACTTTGGTCGGGAATGGCGTTACTGCCACCATCGACGGAAAGAACTACGCAATCGGAAAGCTTTCTTTTATCGAAAATAGATGCGAACTCTCTCCTAAAATCAGAGAAGAAGCCGCTAATTTGGCTAAAAAGGGCAATACCTGCATCTTTTTGGAAGCTTCCGGAAAATTAGGGGCGATGTTCGCTATCTCCGATGTTGTTAGAGAAGATGCCAAAGAGGCTATCGACCAACTTAAGGGGTTAGGCATCAAACCAGTTATGCTTACGGGTGATAGCAAAGGAACCGCGATGGCCATTGCCTCGAAGATTGGCATCGAAGAAGTCATAGCCGAAGTTCTGCCCGATCAAAAAGAAGCGGTTGTTCGTTCCTTCCAAAAGAATGGCAAAGTCATTATGGTTGGGGATGGAATTAACGACGCTCCAGCCCTGAGCCGCGCCAATATTGGCATTGGCATTTCTTCGGGCACGGACATCGCAATCGAATCCGCGGAAGTGGTCATAACCAGGCATACCTTAACTTCCGTTCCGGCCGCCATTCGTTTATCGAGGAGAACTTTATTGAATATCAAAGAAAACCTCTTCTGGGCTTTCTTTTACAATGCGGTTTGCATTCCTATCGCTGCTGGCGCCTTCTATTTTGTGTGGGGCTGGGCGATGAACCCAATGATTGGGGCCGCCGCTATGGCCTTATCAAGTGTCTGCGTTGTCCTTAATGCACTACGATTGAACTTAGTTCAGGTCTATAATAAAAAATACGACCATCCTATGAAACATCTATCCAAAGGAGGATCAAATATGGAAAAAACCTTTAACGTCGAAGGAATGATGTGTGCTCATTGCGAAGCTCACGTCAAAGAGGCTTTGGAAAAAGTCAAAGGCGTCGAATCCGCCACGGCCGACCATATGGCCAACAAAGTCGTTGTCGTCTTGAAGAAAGACGTTGATGACAAGAAATTGATCAAAGCCATCGAGGAAGCGGGCTACAAAGTAGTCGCTTAATAACATCTTGGACTTTTCCGGTTGGCTAAAACTTACCTTGGTTGATTATGACAACCATATTGCAACGACCTTCTTTTCAGCAGGCTGCAATTTTCGTTGTCCTTTCTGCCAAAACTCCGATTTGGTCTTAAGGCCAGCCGAAGCTCCAACTATTCCTTGGGAAGAACTTAAGAAATATTTGGTTAAGCGTCAAGGCATGATCGAAGGTGTCTGTATCACTGGCGGCGAACCAACTTTGATGCCAGATTTGGAAGACAAAATCAGAGAGATTAAGTCTCTTGGATATGATGTCAAATTGGACACGAATGGTTCCAATCCTGAAGTGATTGAACATCTTTTGAAAGAACATCTGCTTGATTACATCGCGATGGATATCAAAAACTCCGAAGAGGGTTATCCTAAAACCATCGGGCTCAAAGATGTCGATATGGATAAAATCAAGAGGTCTATCGCTTTGATTATGACCGCCCCAGATTACGAATTCAGATCAACCATCATTGATGAATTCCATTCCGAGGAAAGCATTAAAGGTATGGCTGAACTAATCAAAGGGGCCAAGCGCATGTTCTTGCAACATTATGTCGATTCTAAATATTGCATCGAACATGGCTTCCACGAAGTGAGCAAAGAAAAAGCCACGCATTATATGGATATCCTTAACGAATCAGGGATTCCAACCAAATTACGTGGCTATGAATATTAATCCAAAGTGAAGAGATAAGAATTCGCCGAGCAGGCAGCGATGGCTCCATCGGAGCAAGCGGTCGTAAGCTGGCGGATTTTTTTCTTTCTACAATCACCAGCGACGAACAATCCTGGAGTCTTGGTGGCCATGTTCTCATCAGCCAAGAAGAATCCTTTCTCTAAGTCGCAGACATCTCCGAATCTATCGTTATCAGGAACTTGTCCGATAGCGACGAATACGCCAGGGTTCTTAAGGTCTAAAACCTCGTCGGTCTTGGTGTCTTTGAACTGAACACCGACAAGTTTTCCGTTCTCACCGTAGAAGCGGAAGGCGTTCTTGTTGTGATAGATGGAAACGTTAGGAAGTTTCTTTAAGGCGCTAACTAAGATTGGATCAGCGAAGAACTTGTCGAACAAGGTTACGACATCGACGTGGGAAGAAGTTCCCGCTAAAGAGATGGCGTATTGCAAGGCGGAGTTAGCATCTCCGATGACGGTTACCGGCTGGTCTTTGAAGAAGGCTCCATCGCAGACGGCACAGAAAGATATGCCATTTCCGATGTATTCTTCTTCGCCTTCGATATTCAAATGACGATGCTTGACACCGGTGGCGATGATGACTGCTTTACCTTGATATTCGTCGTAATGACCTTTGATAGTGAAGACATTGTCTTTCTTTTTGATAGACAAAGCTTCATCCAGTTCATATTGCATGCCGAGGCTTTCGGCCTGGTCAAACATAAGGTCGATCAATTGGACGCCGGAGATGGATTTTTGGGCCGGGAAGTTCTCAACTTTCGGAGAATCAGCAATCTGACCTCCGAAGTTCTCCTTCTCCAACAAGAGAACGGAACGTCCGGCTCTT
>CAYPED010000078.1:0-4482 GCA_964409745.1 uncultured Staphylococcaceae bacterium
GAAGGTCGTTTACGACGGGAAAGCCACCCTTTATTCGTTATATAGAATGGGCCTGAGGGTCTACGGAATCGAAGATGATATCTTATTAGCGGGCTATCTTTTGGATAGTTCGGTCAATTCCTCTCCGAGTGAGATTTATCGTTCTTTGGGATTGGATATCGATGGCAGCGAGGATACCTTGCTTTTCAGCAACGATAACAATCTCGAAAAGACCGCCAAGATGGCGTATTTTGCGATGTCGTCGTTAGAGAATATCCATCAGTCTTTAAGCGATAACGACGCGATGCCTTTATATCGTTCCATCGAAGTCCCATTGATGAAAGTCTTAGCTAAGATGGAACAAGAAGGTTTCCCTCTTAAGATAAATGAACTTAAGGAAATCGGACAGGCTTTCATTGATAAGAGAAATGCCTTAGAAAAAGAAATTTGTGAGATGGCAGGCGAGGTTTTCAATGTTAATTCACCAAAGCAAATCGCTGTTATCTTATATGATAAATTAGGTTTGAAGTGCAATAAGAACAGAGGAACATCTGTGGCCGAACTAGCCGCGATTGCCTCCGAACATCCAATCGTTAATAAGATTCTCGAATATAGAAAATATGCGAAATTAGTTAGCACCTATATCGATGGCTTGGTGGTCCACGTCAAAGATGATGGGAAGATCCATTCCTACTTCAATCAGGCTCAGACCTCCACCGGAAGATTGTCTTCTTCCTCTCCGAACTTGCAGAATATCTCGGCTAGGGACGAAGAAGGAAGACTGATTAGGAAAGCCTTCCATTATGATGATGAGAATATCTCTTTGCTTAGCTTCGATTACTCTCAGATTGAATTAAGAGTCTTGGCTTCCTTATCAGGATGTGCTGATTACATCGAGCTATTTAAGAGCGGAGAGGATGTTCACGCTTCAACCGCCTCGAAGATTTTCGGAACCAAAGAAGTCACTTCCGAAATGAGAAGAAAGGCTAAGGCCGTTAACTTTGCGATTATCTATGGCTCCACCATCTATGGTCTTTCTGAGCAGATTGGAACCACCCCACAAGAAGCAGGAAGAATAATCAGAAACTTCTATGCTTCTTATCCAGAAGTTGGAGAATTCTTGAATGGAATCGTAAAGACTTGCGAAAGACAAGGATATGTAACCACGATGTTTGGAAGAAGGAGATATTTCAGAGATATCAATGATCCGAACTTCTCTAAGCGTGAAGCGGCTAGGAGAGCGGCGTTGAACGCTCCTATCCAAGGCTCGGCCGCCGACCTTATTAAGGTGGCGATGATCAAGGTCGATGAATTCCTCACTAAGAACAAATACAAAACCAAGATGGTTCTTCAGATCCACGACGAACTTATCTTTGCCGTTCCAAATGATGAATTAGCCTTGATGGAAAAAGAATTGAAGAAGATTATGGAGAACGCCGTACCAATGCCAGTTCCTCTTAAGGTTTCCTTAGGAGAAGGCAAAACTTGGTATGACGCAAAGGATTAATATATGCCCGAACTACCAGAAGTCAGCGTAATTATCGAGGGTTTGAAGCCCATCTTAATCGATAAAAAGATAGAAAAAGTCAGCGTTTATCGAGAGAAAAACGTTATTTCAGGCGCAAAAGAATTTGAGGAAAAAGTCTCAGGTTCCACCATTAAGAAGATAACTCGTAAAGGAAAGTATCTGATTTTCGACTTAGATAATGGCTATTCCTTCGAATGCCATCTTCGCATGGAAGGGAAGTTCTATTATCGAGATAAAGACGAGCCAAATGACAAACATGACTTGCTCGACTTCTATTTTGAAGACGGAACAAGACTTAGCTACAACGATGTCCGCAAATTTGGAGGATTCTATTTGGCTAAGTCCGAAAACCTCGTTTCTGAGACAGGATTGAAAGATTTGGGCAAAGAACCTTTTGATTTAACTGGCAAAGAATTTTATGAATTAATCAAAAAAGACAATAGGCCGATAAAAGAGATTCTCTTGGACCAGAAGAAAATCGCTGGGATTGGGAATATCTATGACTCGGAAATTTTGTTTGCCACCCATATTCATCCTTTAACTAAGGGAAAAGAACTTAATTTGAAACAATGTGACGCCATCATCAAGGAGTCGGTCCGTATCCTAAATGAGGCCATCGAATTCGGAGGATCCACCATTAGATCCTTCCATCCAGGCAAAGGGATTGATGGCATGATGCAGAATAAGTTATTGGTCTATGGCAAGTTAGGAGAAAAATGTCCAACCTGCGGATTCCCATTAAGAAGGATCTTCATTGGCGGCCGTTCCACTTTCTATTGCCCGAAATGCCAACCATCTTTTAAGAAACAATTCATCGTCGGAGTGGTTGGTCCAATCGCTTCCGGAAAGTCCACCGTATCCAAATATTTGGTTAGCAAAGGCTATCTTAAATTAGATGCCGACGCTATGGTTTGGGAAGCTTATAAATTGCCGGAAATCCAAGAATGGCTCAATAAGAATATTGTCGATGGTGCCTGCAAAAATGGTGAAGTTGACCGCAAATTGATTTCCAAGACCATCACCGAGAATCCAAAGAAGAAAGAAACCTTGGAGAAGTATATTCACGCCTATGTCATCGATGAGATGAATAAGGAAATCGATTCTAATCCAGGGAAGAAGATTCTTTTGGATGTTCCTTTATTAATTGGCGGTCCATTGGAAGATAAATGCGACCTTATAATCTATATCGAAGCCGATGAGGAAATCCGCCGTCAGAGAATTGTTGAGCGCGGAAGAGACGCCGACTTAGCTTTGAAACTCAATGCTTCCTATCCAAAGAAAAAAGCCAAAGCCGTAGCGGGATTAATCCTTTCTGGCAATGGCTCGACTGATGAACTTATTAGTCAATTGAAAGCTTGCAAGTATCTCTAGAATTGTTCTTCGATACCGGCTTTGATGGCAATGTCTTTGTAAAGGTTGCTATTAAGAATGTTGTCTAATTCCTTAACGGTGACACGACCAGAGACAGAATTGCCGGAATAAAGGTCCTTGATATCGCTTCTATCATAAGCGGAGATCAATACGGTCTCTGCTTTTTTGATGCCTCTAGCTCTCAAAATAGGCATCAAGATAGTGTCACGGCAATATTCGGATTTGTATTCCGAACCGAAGTTGTTCAAGACCAATACATCGACATTTTCGAGAAGATTCATCTCAGCATTGAAGTTCTCAACTTGGAATCTCGGAAGATTTTTGATTCTCTCAACGTATTTCGGATAATCAACAAAAGCGACTTTCATTCCTTTTTCGCTGCACCAGTTGAGATACGGAACAACGTATTTGTCGGCGATATGATCGGTGTCGTTGATAAAGAGCCATTTCTTGGTATTGTCTTTATGGGCTAGACCGAGATTGTTTAAAACGGTTTTGCCTGTGTTCAAACGTTTGATTTCTCCAACCGTGGCTTTGAACAAAGCTGGGTCAAAATCTTTGACGACATACCCCTTCTTGCGGTCAATGATTCTTTGATAGCAAGGGCAATAATGGACTTCGCGGATAAGGACTCCATCTTCCATCTTTAAGGAGGAAATAAAATGTGGGGTTGGAAGGGAACAATCATCGATGCCAGGGCAACGTTTTTCCGCCTCCTTATCCTCGGCAAAAGACGCTATGATTGGGTAATAACGGACGATTTCATCATCGCTTAAATCGAATTCTTTGATGATTGGGGCGATGTATTTATTGTTCTTGGCATCGGCAACGATAGATTCGATGGAATCGTTGCTTTTTTGAACGGTTTTTAATAAATCTTTCAATTCTGGCATAACTTAGTCCTCGAACATATCTAAGACATCTTCCTCTTCAGCTTCCTTAACTTCGTTGGTCTTGGAAACGACAGGGGTTTCGATGTTTTGCTTAGTTGGTTTTTTAATGGTCTTCGGGTCTTTGTGCAAGTAGTTATAAGCATCGATGGCGTTATCGAATTGCTTGCGGGCTAAAGAACCGGCTATCTTGGTGATATAAGCGGCTGGCAAAGAGCCGTCTTTGGCTTCCAAAACATAATCAAGTAAGGCGTTAATGACCGGGTTAATGAGGTTCATTTCTCTCAAGCTCTCAATGAGGGCTAAGTCAGATTTGGAGAGACGGCCACCGCCTTGTTTTTTGATTAAGAATTCTTCGGCGGAGAGTCTTTCCATTTCTCTCATCATCTTAGCGGCATCGCTGTCGCCTTTGATAACGACCTTATCTTTGTTAAGGTCAGATGGAGTGACTTGCATATAGGGCATGCCCTGATCGGCAATCAATTCATTCTTAAAGGACTCAAAATTGACACGTTTCCCTTTCGGAGCGTAGAAGTTGATTGACGATTCCAAGATATCCGCAGCAGCTTCTTCGGTGTAATGATATAAAGCCGCCAATTGTTCAATCTTTATGAGTTCGGACCTAGTAAAGAAGTCCATTGAAATCATCGGATTGTAATCATGCATGAAATTGACCATCTTCTCAGTGTTGAAATAGGTCTTGATAGCACGCTT
>CAYPED010000079.1:0-995 GCA_964409745.1 uncultured Staphylococcaceae bacterium
CAATAGCGAGGAAGAAGTCAGGCTCCTTTCCAAAGCCGTGACCGAGGTGACCCACAATCACCCCGAAGGGTTAAAAGGGGCGGAAGCCATCGCTATGTGCATTTATTGGGCCAGAACCGGAAAATCCAAAGAGGAAATCAAAGAATTAGTCGAAAAAAGATATTACCCAGAGATTAATTCTTTGAATTACGATGACCTGGTCAAAAATTATTACTTCAGCGAAATCTGCCAAAAGAGTTGCCCTCAGGCTATTTATTGTTTCTTAATTTCCACTTCGGAAGAAGATGCAATCAGGAATTGCATCGGCATCGGCGGGGATTGCGATACCACTGGGGCTATGGCTGGCGCTATCGCCGAGGCCTATTATCAAAGAGATGAGCTTTCCCCATTCGAAGATAATTTCCTGTATTTCATGATTGAGCCGGAATACGAAAACGAAATAAAAACGTTCTACAAAACCATCGGAAATCCGAAGTTCAACAAATAAAAAGGCCCTCAAAAGAGGGTCTTTCTTTTAAATATTTATTTCTTGATGCTTAAGACTTTCGATCCATCGCGATTCACATTATAGGAGCTGCCAGAGACGAATTGATCGGACCAGAAGATATAGGCTTTATAGGTGCTTTCTAAGTCCCAAGCCACAATCTCGGTATTCGAAGAATCGGTTATGGTGTAAGAGCCAGCACTTAAGGATGTCGAGGTATTATAGGTGGAACCCGACACGGTTTCGCCGATTTGACCACAAGCCACCAAGGTTCCGCCAGTTACGGAAATCGTGGAATCAACGTCTAAGGTACCGCCGCTCATGGACTGACCACCATTGGAACCGTTTCTAAGAACGGCTACGCCACCAGTCATTGTGAAATTTCCGTTGGAGTCGATGGTATCGGTATCACCACTAGGAACGGTGACGTCGATTCTGCCACCGGTGATTCTGACTAGCGGGGTAGAAGAACCGCTGTCCGAGGCGTTAATACCATCGTCCGAAGCATATA
>CAYPED010000079.1:1005-4436 GCA_964409745.1 uncultured Staphylococcaceae bacterium
CATATAAGGTGGATTCCCCGCCATCGATGATGACTTGGTTACCTTCGAAGGCTTCGTAGGATTTGGTGACTTTAACGGTTCCGCCGGTAACGTTCAAATCTTGATCGGCTTTGACACCGTCATCGTCTGAAGCGATGGTGATGGTTCCGCCGGAGATATTGACGTTGCCCTTTCCGTTGGCGTTCGTTGATTCCAAAACATTGTCATTATTGGAATGAAGGCCATCATCTCTCGAGGTAATGTTGATGGTTCCGCCCGAGATATTGATCTCGTTGTCGGCTTTAATGCCCTTACAAGAATAATCCAAGCCATCGGAACCGCTTGAGGTAGCAAAGGAACTCCAGCCGTTGCAAATCATGCTTGTTCCATAAATCTGCGAGACTTGATAGGTATCGCCACTAGTAGGGATAGTCGTATTGGACGTGGTTTTGGCCACATAGTTCTCGGATTGCCCTTGAGTTTGAGAGGAATTATAGGCATAGAATACGACATTGGTCATATTGGACGGCTTTTCGACCTTGTAATAGTAGTAAGTCGAATTGCCTCCTCCTTGGCCTCCACGACCTCCGCCAGGACCACCTCCTCCTGGGCCGCCTTGGTTGGATTCAACCGCTTTATAGAATTCGAGGTTGGACCAAGCGGAAGCACCAGAAGTATTGCTGAAATAAGCGGAATACTTATAGTTTTTCGAATAAATGGAGTATGGCAAGCGGAGATAAATAAGACTTTGGCTGGTGGTAGTCGCGTCGCCGGTATAAGAAGAATACTTATCGGTGAAGATATTCACTTCGCCACCGGAGATAACCACATCAGAAGCCGAATCAATTCCGTCTTGAGCCGCATAGCAATTAAGCACCGATCCTTCGGTGATGGTGATAACGCCGCGTTGCTCATTGTTTTTGTTGGTGTCGGTCGCATTGCTCTTTAAAGCATCGCCGCCAGAAGAAACAGCCACGATATTAGCTGATTCAATATCAATTGAGTCGTTGCCCTTGATCGCGTTGTTGACGGCCTTGGCTTGCAAGGTAAGGTTCTTGATTTCCAAATCATCCTTGCCATGAATGCCGTTGTTGTAGTTGGAGATAACGCTTAAGGTGCCTTTGCCTTTGAGGGTGAGGTCGCATTCAGAATGAATGGCCGCACCACCTAAGGTCGAATTCTCATCGGTATCGACTTCTCTTAAGTCATAGACTTTGTTCTCGGTGCCTTTTTTGGCTGAGATATCGACTTCATCGGCATCGATGATATAAATAGGCGAATTGGCGGAGTTGCTGATGGTGACCCCGTTCAAATCGATTTCCACCGCTGCGTCAGGGGCGTTGACCGCCAACTGGCCTTCGATCAATTTGCCGGCGCAGGAATAGCTTCCAGTTGCCGTAATCGTGTAGGTATTCGAGTCTTTATCATAGGTGTAACCGTCAACGACATCGGTCGTGATAGAAAAATCTGTGGTCTCGCCACTCGAAATATCGACGTCCGAATCAAAGCCCCAGTCAATGGAGGCTGAGGAAGTATCAATTGGGGTACTCGAAGAATTATCGTTTCCAGGCTCGCTAGAATTATTGCCAAAGCTGCATCCCGCTAACAAAAACGAAGCACTTAAAGTTAGTAAGAGAGATATCTGTTTATTGTTCATGATTGTCATCCTCTTTCTTTTTATCGACGCTATCATCGTTCGATTCAGAGGAATTGCAATCTTTATTTTCATCTTCAATCATTTTTTCGAACTCTTTGAGTTGTCTATCCACTTCAGCCTGGTCATCCTCGCTTAAGGCGTCCTTGCATTCAGGATCGCTGAAGACTTCCTTGGATTTGTTATAAAGGAACTTGATCATCATCATGCTATAAGGCTCTTGCATTAAATGTAAGGCGTGGGCGTAATATCCGTAGCATAAGGATAAAAGGACCACCGCCAAGCCAACGCCGAAGATGACTTGCTGAGACATCGTGATATCAGGAATTAAGCCCGATAAGAAATATCCGCCTACCCCGCCGGCAATCTCGATGATAAATAATGGATAAAGCATCCCGTAATAGACTTTGAAAAACTGCTTCCAATGGGCGCGGATGGATTGAGTGTAAAGGCCGTTTAATTGTCTTTGGCTTAACCCATCGGAAGGAGCAGCGGTTCTAGCTAAAGCGTTCAGTCCATAAACGCCGAAGCAATGGATAAAGATAAGGAAGAAAACGACGAATTCGGTCATTGAGCAAACGCTTAACATCTTGGTCAAAGGAGAATCCACCGATAAGAGTTTGGTCAATCCATCGGTATTTCCGTTCGAAATATAAAAATAGACCTGATTCATCAAAGTGGATAATTCGGTGTTAGTAGCCGAAACAACGTAATAATAGATAAATCCCGTAACGACACCCGATAAGACACCGACTAATAAACTGATAAAGTAGTTCCTAATCAAACGATAGGAGCCGAAGACGGCGCTGCGGTAATACATGCCAAATGAAGCGAAAAATAACGATGGAGCCGACACTTCGTTAGCTTGCTTATCGGCAATCATAATCATCGAGGCATAGGCCCACGGAATCAAAATGAAGGGGATGAGAAGATATAAGAGGCTGCTCATAAAGAGAGCCGCCGCAAAGGTCGCTAAACTGACCAAAGCCAAGTTCAAAGAGAAGACAAAGGTGCTCCTTTTGCTTTCCTTCATGTCTTTAATGACGGCTTTGGGATTAAATTTTCTCTTCTTTACTTCTGACATTGTTCTTCTTTTCGGCGAATAGTTCGATCAATCGATTCATTCCTTTTTCATCGAAACTTCCGATATCCTGGGATTCATAGGAATTGATGAGCTTTTCCAATTTGGAAAGGGTGACTAAATTTTCTTTCTTGGAAGCGTTCTTTATCGGGGAGATAAAGCAGTCATTGTTGATAAGGACAATCGTCACCATATAAGCAGGATCGATGGAGTTGGCCACCGCGAAATATTCGGTGATTTTCTTGGATTTCTTGATGGGGTTATTGATTTTGACCTTGGTCTTATCCATCTTATGATAAATCCAATAGTCATCTTCCAAGGAGGCATCCACCGCCCCTTCGAAGTAATAATCATAGATTAGGTAAATGTATTTGTTGCCTAATAAGAGATGGTCAACGGAAGGGGAATAATCATCTTCCGGGTGGACCTTGAATTCATTGATGAGGTAATAATCGCGATAATTGGCGATTTTGATAATCTTCTTATAGAAGGCTTGTTTTGGGTGCTTACTCATCCACTTCTTAAGGATGATGGGATAGATAATCCAAAAGAGAAACGCCAATACGACGAGGACGAACAAAACAATCCAAATGGCTAAGCGAATCTCTTTCGGCATATTCTTTTAGTCAGCGTATTTCTCGGCTAAGGCAATGGCCAAATTAACCATATCGGATAAGCCTTCTTGACGCTGCTCAACAGTCATGCCTTCGCCTTTGG
>CAYPED010000080.1:0-4368 GCA_964409745.1 uncultured Staphylococcaceae bacterium
TTGATTAGGAGGACATTTTGATCCTCATAGACGATTTGGTAAGGCAAATCTTTCTTCTGGGCGGGTCTAACTTTATGGAAGTCATTAAGCTGCTCATCGGTGACGAAAACCTTGACCTCATCTCCTTCATGGATGATGAAATCTTCCTTGACCCAATGACCATTTACCTTGATATCTTTCTTACGAAAGGCCTTATAGATATAACTGAGTGGGGCTTCAGGGAGAGACTTCTTAACGAACTTCTCGATGCGTTGCCCTTCTTCTCTATCAGTCACACGAAAGATAACCATGGCTAAAGTATATTACTTGTGAGTTGAAAAAGGAAAGGTGCTCGCATATAATACATAACGCTCACGGAGGAATACCCAAGTGGCTGAAGGGGCGGGCTTGGAAAGCTCGTAGTCTTCGAAAGGGGAGCTAGGGTTCAAATCCCTATTCCTCCGCCAGTTATAAAAATCACCCCAAGTTGGGGTGTTTTTTTATTCTCTGTTATAGATAAAATATTGCAATTTCAAGATGCTTAATTATCGTTGGGCGATGCGTAGCAAGGTGGCTTGAAGCTTTTAAAAGTTGGGATACTTTTTGGTATACTTTTTGGTATACTTTTTGGTATACTTTTTTCGAAAGGCAGGTATACCAACATGGAGAAATATATCAATTTATTAGAAACCCTTTTATCTTATAAAGAAGAATTCGAATGGCTTGATTTCAAAGAAAACTGGTTTTCTAAAGATGGGATTGGAGAATATATATCGGCAATCGCCAACGGAGCGGCTCTTTGCGGCAAAGAATATGGGTATGTCGTTTGGGGCGTGAATGACAAAACGAAAGAAGTGGTCGGTACTACCGTTGACTTTAACAAAGATATCGAGAACGAACCTTATAAACATTATCTGTCAAGAAACCTAACTCCAAAAATCACTTTCGATGTAATCGATTTCGAATATAAGGGTTTAAGGATAGCCATTTTGGTAATCCCGCAATCAAAGTCGGTTATCACGAAATTCAAAGGCAATGCCTTTATTAGAATCGGCTCCAGCAAAGAAAGATTGGACAAATTCCCTGAGTGGGAAATAAAGCTAACCAGTACGTTGGTGAATGGATATCCGACAATCACAAATGTCGCGGCCCCAGATTATGCCCAAGAATTAACTTTTGAAAAGTTATTCATGTATTACGGCGCTAAGGGATTGACTCTAAGAAAGGATACATTCGAAAAAACCTTAAAATTGAGAAACAAAGACAACCGTTATAACGTGATGGCCTATATTCTTTCAGATCAAAACTCAATCCCTATTCGCGTCTCTGTTTTCAGCGGATTGGATAAGTCGGCACCACTATATTCGGTAAAAGAATTTGGCAATAACTGCATTTTGTATTCAATGGATAAAATCCTCGAATATGGCGACGCAATAAACATCATTCAAGCCGATGAAAGAAATAGGATTTCTGAAAGAAGGGATGTTCCTTTATTTGATTATGAGGCCTATCACGAGGCAATATTAAACGCCTTTATCCACAATAAATGGCTAACTTTAAACGGTCCTCAAATAAGCGTCTTCACCGATAGGATCGAAATATTATCCCATGGCGGCTTACCCTTGGATCAAGACATAGAGGGTTTTTACGCCGGGGCAAGCATCCCAGTTAACGAGGTGTTGGCTTCCATTTTCTTGCAATTGAGAATAAGCGAGCGTTCCGGCAGAGGGGTTCCTAAAATCATCTCGAAATACGGAAAAGAAGCAATAAAAATAGAGAAGAATAGGGTTGTCGTAATAATTCCGTTCAACAAAATTAATGTTAATTCGTTTGAAATAGAATCTAAAAAAGTATCCCAAAAAGTATCCCAAAAAGTATCCCAAAAAGTATCCCAAAAAGTATCCCAAAAACCATCTAAAAAAGTAATCCAACAATTGAATGAATCGCAACAAATAATTATCGATGCAATAAGGGATAATCCAAACGTATCAATAAAGCAACTAATGATTCGAACTGGTACTTCCGATCCAGCAGTTAAAAAGAATATCAAAATTTTAAAAGGGAAAGGCCTTATTGAACGAATTGGGACGTCTAATGGCGGCTACTGGAAAGTGGCCGATTAACCATCCGAGATATTCAAGTAATAAAAAATCTCGCCAAGGCGAAAGCTTAGGCGAGACTTTTATTATTTAGAAATGGATTATGCGCTTAATCCTAAGTCTTGGGTTACCCCATCAAGGGTTAAGGTGACGTTGCTGCTAGAAACGGTGTATCCATAACGGACACCGATTAAGCCAGCATGGTCTTCCAATAAGCCTTTGGCGTAGTTGCCAGAGACGCTGGATTCATTGACAGCGATGTTGTAATGAACCATATCGCCAGCGTAGTCGCAAGCAACCTGGATAGCGGACTTATAGTCCCTAACGCCAGTCCAAGAGGTGGCGTGGTTGTTCTCAAAGGTACACTTATTGAAAGTGATGTCATAAGAACTGACGGAGGTATGGCGTTCCCTATAGAGCTTAAGGGCAGTTTCATCAGAGATGAATTTGCACTTATTGAAGGTAAGGCTGTTGCCGGAATAGAAGAACAAGTTGCTTTCGACAGCGTCAGTGGAATCGAAAGTGCAGTTCTCGAAGACGGTATCGCCAATACCCCAATAACCCATCGCGCCATTCTCGTGGTCAACTAAGATCTTGCAATCTTTGAACTTAAGGGAAGCGGCACGGATGAAGCCGGTGTAGTAACTATAGGCTCCAGAGGTGATGGTGACGTTTTCCATTTCAAGGTTGACACCTTGGACGGAATAACCACCACTAGCGGTCGTGGCTTGAATCCAGGTGATATCATCGGCGTTACCTCTGCCAACGACCTTGATCTTATAGTCGCCAGATAATGGGGCCGCGGCACCGACATATTCGCCAGAGCCGATTTCGATGATGTTGAGTTTATCGCTTGATAACTCGGCGATGGAATTCAATTCGCTGTAATTGTTGATGGAATAGTAATGATTATCATTGACGAAGGTCTTATTGCCAGTCAAACCGACGATGCTGCCTCTATCGCCATAAGCCTTCTCGCTGATGGTGGCGGAGTAATCATCTTCGGAATAGGTGATGTTGAGGCTAGCGCCGGAAACGGCGCCGACCATGCCGCCTTCTCTCTTGTTGCCAGAGACGGAGACATTCTCACCCTTTAAGGTCTTGAGAGTGACTTCGCCACCACCGATGTGGCCAACTAAGCCACCGGCGGTATAAACATCAGAGATGGTGACATCTTTGATGGAAACACTGGATACTTCGGCTTTGTAAGCGGAGGTATAACCAATTAAGGAACCACCGTATTTGGCACCAGAGATATCAATACCATCAACGGTAACGTTCTTGATGATGGCTTCGCTGGAAGAGTCAATGCAGCCAGCGACAATACCAGCATAGCCAGAGGTGTTATGATCGAGGGTGATAGAAGCGTTCTTGAAGTTAACATCATGGACGCTTAAGGTCCTCACGAACATGGAGCCAATTAAGCCGGCTGCACCAGTACTTGGATTCTCTTTTGGAGAGAAGTTCTCAATGGTATATCCTTGGCCATCGAATTCGAGTCCGTGTTGATAGGTAACATTACCATCGAAGAATGGAGAGACATAACTGGCATATTGCATGTTAATGTCGTTCTCTAATTGGACTTTCTCGTAGCCGAAGGTTCCGGCAGAGATTCTCTTAGCCATCGCGGTTAAATCAGCTGGGGTATAAACCGAATAGACATCATCGGCTGGATCTTGGCCTTTGGCGTTGCCTTGCAAGGCTTCGACGGAGATTGAGATCTTGCAACCAGTATCCTGATATCCGTTTCCGGCATCGCTTGGTAATTCGATGGAGACTTCGATGTCTTCTGGGTCGGCATCAACGGCTAAGTTATAGTAGTCGCTGATGGTGGTGGCGCCATCATATTCATCGCCACCCATTGTTACCTTAAGTCCAGCAAAGAGACCACTGTCTTCATTGCACATGACCTTTGTGCGGTATCTGACTGCGACGTTGCTCTTATTGACGATCTTGACCTTGAATTCGACCTTATCGCCCGGAGTCATGTTGGTAAGGATCAAGTCGCCTTCCTCGATCTTGGCGGTTCCGCCATTGGTGAAGACACCATTCTCTTCGGTCTTTTCGATGGAATCGGTAGCAACATCGCCAGCCAACTCAACACCAGAGTAGGTCTTCAAGTCTTCGATGGTGGCTTCAACATCAACCTTGCCGGCGCTGATGGCGATGTTGGTCTTGCTTTCGCTGGTAAATAAGGCGTAAGTCGAGCCGGCGATGACCGAGCCCGCCAAGGCGATGGCACCCAACGATACGAGGATGACATTCGTCTTTTTGTTTAGTTTCATATCTT
>CAYPED010000081.1:0-4325 GCA_964409745.1 uncultured Staphylococcaceae bacterium
GGAGTTGTAGGTATATTCAACAACGAATTCATCATTTAATTTCTTTAGTTCGCCTTCAGTCAAAGGGCGCTTTGAGTCTAACTCGGATTTTAACTTGTTGATTTTGGCCAAATAAATCTGCACGGAGGTTCTGCTATCCTCTGGCTTCGTAGCGTCATCCGGAATCATCCAGGTTTTGCCGATGAGAGTGGCACCAGGAATTTTGCCGTTTTCGCATAGCACTCTGATGCGCCTATCCGAAATTCCCCATTTAATCGAAGCTTCTTTAGTTGTGATTGGCATAATGCTACCTCCGAATTCAACACAATAATATCACTTACGGAATAAAACAAATAGGAAAAATGAGAAAAAGCATATATTTAAGCATTGTATTATTCCGATAACGGAAGCATAGAACGCCTTTTTAGCCACATGTAGGCAAAATCGATCATTTTAGAATTTTTGTTTAAATGCTCCGCATAATCCAATAAAATTGTATTTACTGGAGCAAATATGATAATTTCAACGGCAGCATTGAAAGAACGATATAGCAATTATTCAAACCCTCTCGACAAAATAAAAAGAGATGCCAAGGAAGGTTCTATCCATAGAATTGTAAAAGGCGTGTATGAAACCGATTCAACAACAGACCCCTATCTTTTGGCCGCTGCTATTTTACCTGTTTCTTATTTGAGCTTCGATTGGGCATTATCGTATTATGGGCTGATTCCCGAAAGAGTTTTCGCCATCACTTCGGCATCTTTAAATGTTAGAAAAAACAAAACTTATATAAACGAATTCGGTCGTTATGAATTCAGCGATATTCCTGAAAAAGTTTTTTCAGAAGGATTGCTTGATTTAAAAAATGGCGATTACATCGTGAAAATCGCCACCAAAGAAAAGGCGATATGTGACTCTTTATGCAAATGGAGAGTCGTGAAAAACGTAAAAAAGCTAAAAGAGTTGCTATTTATTGATAAGAGGATCGATGAAGGTGAGTTTTCTACCTGCGATTTCAAATCAATGATTAGATTGGCGAAGTTGTATCATAAAACAAATTTGGACCTACTCATCAAATTGATTAAAAAGGAGTATGTCCATGAACAACGTAATTTCGGCAACGCTCGAAAAATACAACCCTCGAAATAATTCCGAGAGAGAACTTGCTGTTAAGGAAATCATTCAAGAAATAGCGCTATCTGGATTATCGCATGGCGGATTCTTTAACAAAGCGGCTTTTTACGGTGGCACTTGCCTACGTATTTTTCACGGCCTTCCGCGCTTCAGCGAAGACCTTGATTTCGCTCTTTTGGAAAAGGATTCAAACTTTGATTTAAGCGACTATTTCCCCGCTCTTCGAAAAGAGTTCCTTTCGTATGGAATTGAAATTAACATCGAAAGCAAGAGTAAAGAACATCAAGGTGTTCAAAGTGCATTTTTAAAAGGGAACACCTTAATGCTGATGATGTCGTTCTTCCCGAAAAGCGAAGAAGCAAAACGAGTCATATCGAACCAGAAAATCAAAATTAAATTTGAAGTAGATACCAACGATCCAGGCGGAGGCATCAGCCTTTTAAAATATAGGACGTTTCCTTCCTTTTATGAAATCAGGATATTTGATGAAGCCACGTTGTTTGCTGGCAAAATCCACGCCATCATCTGTCGTGAATTTGAAGGTCATGTAAAAGGCAGAGATTATTACGATTATCTTTTCTACATTGAAAAAGGAACGAAAATTAATCTTAAATACTTGGAAAACAAGCTAAAAAACACCGGTGGAAAGTTGGAAGACGATGAAACATTGACGATAGACAAAACGAAACAATTGCTGCGTGCCAGATTTGAAACCGTTGACTTTAATTTAGCCAAGCGGGACGTCGTGAACTTCATTTCAAACCCAGATACTTTGTCTTCATGGGGAAGAGAACTTTTCATCCAAACCATCGACCATCTTTATGAGGTTGGATGACTGTAAAAAAGAAAAAAGTAATTTAGTTAATTAATTGTTTAAATAATTTTCCTCCTCGCTATAATGCGGCACATTAAGACGGAGGAAAACTATGTTTAAAACTAAAAAGGTCTTATTCCCTCTCGCCGCTTTGGCACTCGTAGGTTTTTTAAGTGCTTGCGGAGAGGACAACTCCTCAAGTTCGGGGGGGGTCTTCCGATAATCCAGGCTCCTCAGATTCTATTGACGGAGGTTCATCTAGCGTTGATGAGATGACTGGTTCTGGCACCAAAGCCGATCCATATATCATTTCCAGCGCTAAACAATACGGCGATTTCGTGGCAGCCTACAACGCTTTGACTGCCGCCCCAAGCGAAACCGTTTATTACAAATTGGGAGCCGATATCGATTTAAGCGGTACGGAAATCTCCCCGGTCGGTTCTTCTAGCGTTCCATTCAATGGATCGTTTGATGGCAACGGTCATAAGATCAGCGGCGTTATCTATGATAAGTTCAATAAAGGCATCACCGCTTATGGCTTATTCGGCTACACCCAAGGCGCTTATCTCAGCGACTTAAGCATCACCATCGACTATGATTTAGCCCCAATGGGCGCCAAATCCCAAATCTTCGTTGGCGGTCTTGTCGGCTATGGCTATAACACCAGCATCGAGAACGTCTCGGTGGAAGGCTCTATCGATTTGACCTCCGCCCAGAACACTTCTTCTTATTTGTTCGTCGGTGGCGTAGCTGGCATCTTGTATGCCGGTGGCAACTATTCGGTTGGTGTCAGAAATTCTTCAGCCATCGTCGATATCAATTCCGATATGTCTGATGCGGCCGAGACCAGCAACGCCGTCGGTGGCATCTCTGGCGGTCTTGGCACGATAAGAAGTAGCCAATCCATCGGCATTGAATACATTGCTTCTTGCTACTATTCCGGAAACATCACCGGTGGCACTGCCGTCGGTGGCATCACCGCTTCGTTATCCTATTACACCTCGGTCATCGACTGCTACGCCGAAGGCGAATACCTTAAGGCTACCGACACCGATGGCGCTTACGCCGGTGGTATCGTCGGTCAAGGCTATTACGAGTCCGCGGTCTTGCATAACTTTGCAGGCTTCAGCGAGATTTCCGCTGCTGGCTCTACCAGCACCGTCTACAAGTCCTATGCCGGTTCGGCTATCGGCTATTCTTATAAGAACGGTTATGATGACGATGATGATACTTTAGGCACCGTAAATTATGCCAACTATGCCAAGAACGACACCAAGGGCAGCGATGTTTCTGGCATTGATGGCGAAGCCGCCGAAAAGGGTGAAGCCGCCATTTCCGCCGCTGGATTATCTTCCAGCTGGTCTTATAAAGATGGCAAAGTCGTCTTAGGCGAATACGCTGGCTCCGATAAGAAAGTCAACGTCAAGATGGACGCCAACTATGAAGGCGGTGTCGGAGAAAGTATCACTGCTTCTAGTGGTGTCTATGATTACTCCGCTGTCTCAGCCATCAACAACAAAGAATTCAAGAGATCTGGTTATTCTTATGTCGGCATGTTCTACGACAAAGAAGGCAAACAGGCTTATACTTGGTATACCCCATTCGTCGCTGATACTACCCTCTATGCCTCTTATGGCGATTTGAGTGTCTTACTTGGAACCTGGAACTACACCATCAGTTCAATTGCTGGCACTTGGCACTTCACCGAAGATACCTTCTATTGGCAGAACAGGTACTATGAGATTTTCAAATATAGCTATACCTTTGATGGAACCTATATCTTCATCGGTGAGGGTAGTGGTGATTTCGAAGGCGAAATCTTCAAGTTAGAAGATGGCAAGATCACTGGCTACGATGTCAACGACTATGATTATGTTTACACCGGAACCAAGAGCTCTACCACCTTTGTTATCCCTGATTATTCCAGCGAATCCTTCTTAGGAACCTATTACTTCAGCAATGGCAACTATGTCATCTTGAGACAAGACGGAACGGCTTCCGGATACAGCACCACCTCCACCACTGAATGGACCGGTGGTTTCACCAAATTGGCTGATGGAACCTTCAACATCAGAGTCCCAGCCAGATTGATGGCCGATGGCTTGAATTATGATGCCATCAACGATGTCTTCTATAATTCCGACTTCTTCGGTGCCAGAGAAGCCATCGCTAAGACCTATTCTTCTTCTGATAGCAAAGTTAAGGTTTATTCCACTGCTTCGAAGAACTACGCCATCAAAGATGGCAAGCTTGTCACCGTCAGTGGCGATATGACCGAAGGCGGCGAAGTCACAATCGACGGAACTGTCTACACCGTTTCCGGGACCACTCTCACCGAGAAGGTCGCCCCAACTCCAGTCACTCTTCCGACTGAAGCTTTAGGAACTTGGACCGCTAA
>CAYPED010000082.1:0-4314 GCA_964409745.1 uncultured Staphylococcaceae bacterium
TCAGGCCATGGTTCCATCCACTGGTTACATCAAAGAATTCCGTCTTCGTTTGTATTCCCCTGGTTTCTTAATGCAGTATCCAAGAAGCGAATGCGGAGGACAGATTCCTGATTTCCACGACGCCTCGACCTTCTCTCGTGTCCTTCAAGAAGGACATCAATGGCAGAGCACCGTCGGCTTAAGCTCCGTCGCCGCCATCAATAAACGTATCGAAGAAGCTGGTGACATCGAATTGATCAATGTCGGTGAGGCCCGCCACTACAGACAGCTTGCCGAACTCGGTCAATTGATTCAAGACGATATCAACACCATCCGTCTTATTTGCATCGCTGGTCCATCCTCTTCCGGTAAGACCACCTTCGCCAACAGATTGAGAATCGAACTTCTTTCCAGAGGCATCAATACGGTCCGTATCTCTTTGGATGACTATTACAAATCCAGAGAGGAAAGCCCTCGTTTGGAAGATGGCTCCATCGACTTTGAGTCCATCAACGCCCTTAATGTCGATCAATTCAACTCCGATATGTTCGACTTAATCGCCGGCAAAGAAGTCACCTTGCCTCGCTTCGACTTCAACTTAGGCCACTCCGTACCAGGCAGAACCTTGAAGATTGGAAAGAACGAACCAATCATCATCGAAGGCATCCACGCTTTGAACGATTTGATGACTTCCGCCATTCCTAAGCAGAACAAATTCAAAATCTTCATTGCCCCAGTCGCTCAGATGAATATCGATGACCATAACCCAGTCTCTCTTACCGACTTGCGTTTGATTCGTCGTATCGTCCGCGACAAGCAGTTCCGTGGTTCCTCCGCCGAGCAGACCCTTGCCATGTGGCCGGGCGTCCGTCAGGGCGAATTCAAATGGATTTACGATACTCAGGAAGGCAGCGATTATGTCTACAACTCCTTCTTGCCATACGAGCTTCCGGTCATGAAGAAAATCGCGATGCCATTGCTTGAGAACATCGGCAGAGAAAGCGAATTCTCTCCAGATGCCAGACGTTTGATGCGTATGCTTAAATTCTTCGTCGATATCGATGATAAGTGGGTTCCAAACAATTCTCTTATGAGAGAATTCCTTGGCGGATCTTGCTTCTCCGACGTTTGATAAAGAATAATAAAAACCTCCCGAACTTGGGAGGTTTTCTTTTGCTTAGAAGACTGGCCAGAAGTCTATTGGGGCGGCAATAGGGATTGATTGTCCGCTGGTGGCGTGGTTGGTGATGCTTTGGCCTCTGTATTTTTCAGGCACCGATTCATCGGAGGAATAAACGCCATCCCAATAATTTGGGGCCGTGGTAACAAAGGAAGCGAAGCTGATGGAAACATCAACGCCGTTCTTTTTGCCAGTGATGGTCATAGCTGAATTATCGAACTTAACCTCGGATGCATAATCCAACTCAGCTGAGCCAACCAAGATCGTTTTGGCGGAGTCGGAATAGAAGTTAACGGTGAATTGCTTTAAGTTCCGATTGAATTTGGAGAGATAAGTGACCTTTGGTGAAGTGGTTGTTTTGAAGTTGCCAATCTTGGTCCAGGTGCCCGAATAGGCATAGAAATCCATGTTGGTGGTGTCTTCGTAATAAGAACCAGTGGTGGCGGTAGTAGTGTTCCCATCTTCATCGTAAAGAATGGAGCTAACCGGCGTTCCTTCGCCGTGCAGGAACTTGGCGGAAGAGATATTAGTCTTCGTAATCAAGTCGGTTCCCGCATCATTGAAGGTATAGCCTTTGAAAGAAGTATCATATCCCCATTCGGCATCGGTCGTTGGGTCAGTGGCTGGCAAATCGGCGAAAGTGCCCCAAGTGAAGGTCTTTCCTTCATAGGTTTCCTTATCATAAGCCGAGGTTCCAACCTTAAAACCGACTTTATAGGTCAATGGTTCGTTTTTGAAAGTGGCGTAAACATCGCAGTCGTTTAAGATGTTGTTCAAATCGACTTCGCCGGTGACGGTTTCCCCACGCTTATTGAGTTTGGTCTCATCGTAGGTTCCCTTGAAGCAGTCAAAAACATTTCTGGTTCCGTATTTAGGATCAACGCCCGAATTGGAAGTGTAGTCATAGGCGGTTCCGCCGTCCATTTTATGGATTACGGCCTTTTCTCCTTCGGAGACATAGGCATATCCGATTTGTTTCGGAGTGGCGGAGTCGTCATAGAAATTGACGGTATAAGTGTAGGTGCGCTTATCGGATCCGCCGGATTCGCTGGAGTCGGTGCCGCAGGAAACAAGGGCTGAGGTCGAAAGGGCGAACGCGAAAGTTAAAAAGAGGTTTTTGGCATTCATGCTAATATTATGCTCAAACTTTTTTATGTTTGGCAAACATAATATAAGAAAGTGTTTCTTGCTCACTTTTTAAGTGAAGGGTATAGTTAACAATGCATATTAACGGAGTACGTCTATGAAGAAGAAAAATTCCACTAACTTAGCCTTATCGATAATCATCGCCGTCTTTGCCTTGGTCGCCATCCTTTGCTGCATGGCTCCAGGCTTCGATGAACTCGCTCGCGGCACCGTCTATCAGATCATGTTCGGTGTTGACGAATGGGAGACTTCTGCCGTCCCTGGCCTTATCGTGGTCTTCATCTTCGAGATCTTCATCTTCGTCATTTCCTTGATTGCGGCCTTCATCAAAACCAAAGCCCGCAGCTATATCGATATCCTTCTCGGAGCCATGGGCTTAGCCAACGCCATCCTCTTGCTCTTCTGCCGTGAACTCTATTGCGGTTCCAACTCCCAAGTCATCAACTCTGGCTCCACCGCTTTGGAATTCGGCTCCGGCTTCATCGTCTTAATCATCTTCAACCTTCTTATCGTCATCGTTTCCTTGCTTCTCGTTTATCTCAGCAAGCGCAAGGAAGACTAAGCAAAGTAAATGAAAACGGCCCCGCTTGGAGCCGTTTTTTTATTTCTTATATCCTCTACTTGCTAGGGCTTCTTCTATTTTATTCACGCAGGAATCAAGGTCTTTGTTTATCTCGTTGCCCCAAAACCTAAGGACGATATAGCCGTGATTTAAGAGATATTCGTTAACTTCTTTATCTCTTTCGATATTCCTTTCAATCTTCGGAATCCAATATTCGAGATGCTTATGGATCTTGGCTTTATTCTCTTCGAAGTTATAGCCATGCCAGAATTCGGAGTCGCAGAAGATGGCGATTTTGTAGCCTTTCATCGAAATATCAGGATGGCCATAGATGTATTTCGAATTGCATCTATAACGGATTCCTCTCTTGTGGAGTTCCTTCCTTAATTTCATCTCGATGCCGGTGTCTTTGCCTCTGATATGAGACATCGTGTAGCTGATGGTTTCTTGGCTTCTCTCTTTCATGCTGGCCTTTATTTTATGCTAGAATCTCTCGTATGACTCTAAGAACTGCCAAAGAAAGCGAATTTCCCAACATCGCCCGTTTGTATCGTAGGGCGTCAGAATCCATCGAAATGGAATATGGTGAGAAGGCCTTGGATAAGACTTTAGGTGAGGAATATTTACTTGCCGCCGTCAAAGAAGGAAGAGTCAGAATCCTTATCGATAAAGGCAAGATATTGGCCTATATCGTCATTAATAAATCAATCTCCTCGTTCTTTTTCCCGTTAACCAAATCCAACGAGAAAGAGACCGCTTTGCTTATTCAAACTAAGCCCACCGTCAGCGAAAGATACATAGTCATCGAGCAAATCATGGTCGATCCGTTTTATCAGAGAAAAGGATACGGGAAAGCCTTGTTCTTCTCGGTAGCTGATGAATATAGAGATGGATTGGTTTTAACCGCCTTAATAAAAGAAAACGAAGGCGCGTTGGCCTTCGTTAGAGAAATCGGTTGTCTGGCTAGGGGTTATATTCAATTAGAGGACCATAATCCCAATAAACTGGTTCTTATTTCGTATCGTCTTCATGAACGAACTGCGACATATAGAGCTCGTAATAATATCCACGCTTCTTGAGGAGCTCTTCATGGGTGCCGCTTTCTAAGATAGCCCCATCCTTAAGATAATAAATCTTATCCGAGCCAACGATGGTACTTAATCTATGAGCAACCACCAAGCTCGTTTTTCCTTTCATTAGGTTATCAAAGGAATTATTAAGGATGGATTCGGTACGGATATCGATGTTGGAAGTGGCCTCGTCCAAAACGATGACTTCTGGCTTACGGCAGAAGACACGAGCCACGCATAAGAGCTGCTTTTCACCGGCGGATAAACCCGAATTATCCGAGATAACCGTGTCATAACCATTAGGAAGTCGCATGATCATATCGTCCGCTAAAGCGGCTTTGGCGGCTTCTCTGACATCTTCGTCAGTCGCGTTAGGA
>CAYPED010000083.1:0-4298 GCA_964409745.1 uncultured Staphylococcaceae bacterium
TCTTTCCAAGCGTTTGGAACTTGCCTCCGAAGAATATTCGAGAGCCATCTCTTTGAACGATAAGGAACTAATCGAGAAGACCAAAAAGGCCCTTCATGAAGCTAAGCTCAATATCGACCTCCATCCGTTGGTCAAAGAATATAACGAGGCTTATATCAAAGTCAGGGACTTATATATGAATGTGGATGACATCATCTTCGGCCCTTATCGTTCCAAAATCATTAAAGGAGTGAGCAAAAATGATTAAGGTCACTTCCGGAAAATACAGATCCAGAAATTTGTTCGTTCCCGAATGTTTGTTGGTTCCTTCCAAATCCATCGTGAGGGAGGCTATCGGGAATATGACCAGGGAGTATGTTGCAAACGCCGAATGTTTGGATTTGTTCGGTGGCTCTGGCTCCGTCGGCATTGAATTCCTTTCCAATGGGGCGGCTTCTTGCGACTTCGTCGAACATAATTCCGACTGCGTCAACGCGATTAAAAAGAACCTTTCTGATTTAAAAGAACTAAATGGTCATGTCTTCTTTAAGGATTCCATCGAATTCCTGAAGGAAACCGATTCCACTTATGACATTATCTTCATCGACCCTCCGTATGCTGACCATAAAGCTTATAAGGAGGCTTTAAGAACCATCGACGAAAGAAAACTATTAAAGCCAAACGGGACGATTGTCCTTGAATATGAAGGAGATAAGCCTCCATTTGATAATTCATCCTTTATTTATTCAAAAGAAAAGAGATACGGGAAAACCAAGTTGATAGTGGCCCGTCATTCGTAAAACATCATAATTAATTTCTTTACTGAGGCCATAGCTTCATCGAAAGAAATGGAACAGGAATATTTCGCTTTCTTCGAATATGCTTCCCATCGTGCCCTTGGGCCTACTCTAGTCAAGTATTCTTCAAAAATGGTAAGGGCCTCCTGCTTCGTGATTTTAAATGCCCTGTTTTCACAAGTCAGTTTGAACGCTGTCTTAAATGCGTCTTTGTTTTCGTCGTTTAGTTCAAGCTTTTCCAAAATGTAAAGGTCATAAATATCCTTTGATCTGCTGTTGAGATGCCTCAAATTGAGAAAAGCCTGCATCTTTTCGGCCATGATGCTTTCCATTGAATAACATTTTAGGTTTACGTGTTCCTTCGTAATCAAGCATTCATGGTTGAGAGTTAAATTACTGGGGTAAATCGTGTCTCCTACCGCTAAATCGATGTCAAATTGCTGTCTTATGTTTTGAAACCTGCCTTCCAAAGTAATGCTGAAGCCACCATAAGCATCATCCTTTTTAATCGTCGAGCAACCAAGATATTCGAAAAATACATCGTCATCGGTTGGCTGGGTACATATGTCAGCAATGATCCCGATTACACTCTCTCGGTTCATATTTATCTTTTTTAGAAGAAAATCCATGTCGATGGTCGCCCTGTTTTCTATTCCTAACACGGATGATAACAAAAGGCCCCCTTTCAGAATGAATTTGTCGGCATATTGAGATTTGGAAAGCCTTATTAAAAACGAGTCGAAAAAGAAGCGAGAATAAATCAGCGTGGAATCGATTTCCTTTTCTTTTGAGATTTTTTGAATTCGGGCGGAAAGAGAATCTTTGTTAATTTTCATCAGCGAGTAGCTCCAAGGTATCGAAGACTTTGCTTTCAATTCCTCTCATCTTGGCGCACTCGAACAACAGATGCAGATTTTTATCTTTGCTTCGGAGATACTTTTTGATCGCCTTGATGAAGATTTCGGCAGGATAGTCCTCTCTATCTTTTATCATCTCAACGACCATTTTTTCTTTCGAATAGCATTTAATTTTGTTTCCGAACATTGTTTCAGCCTCGATGTTGGCGAAGTTAAAATATTCGATGTTATTTTCAATGTGGTACCAAATAGCGGGCTTAATCGACTTTTTACGAACCCGGTAGCTTTTTGGCATAGAGAATTCGATATAGTCAGGGATTCTTCCCGACAGGTAATAAACATAAAGAGCGGTTAGTCCCGAATAGACAATACCCGGATAACGTTCTTGAAGGAGAAAAAGGTTATCTCTCACGTAGTAATCGTAGGCATAGACTCCCGGCCCCACCTTATCCATTCCGTTTTTCTTCACCAAAGCGTAAAAAGAAGACGGAGAAATTCCGTTGGCCAAGGCTTCCTTGCGGGAAATCCGGCCCCCATTCCTTTTGACGATAGTGCTGAACTTCATAAACTTTTGTATCACCGATTGCAAAAATAGTGTAACAAAAATACATAGGAGCCACAACGACTAAAAAAAGAAAACCCCCGCACATACGCGAGGGTTTTTGTTGGCGATTAAGCAACGTAAGAAGTGGAGAATGGGTTATCGGTTCTACTGGTGGTGTGATCCCACATTCTCAAGAGTTCCTTAGCGACTTCGACATCGGTGCTGCCAGAGACGCCGAAGAGAACTTCGGAGACACCAGCGCGGCCTTGCTTCTGGGCGGCTTCGGTGTAGTCAACCAAGAGAATGGTTGGGGCAGTGAAGTCGGAGAACTTCGGAGTGGCGTAGTTCTCATAAGAAGTGTCGCTGATGGACTTGTTGTTCTTATATGGGGCAAGCTCTAACTGGTAACCGGTCTCGTTGAAGAATTCGAGATGCTTGTCTAAGAAACGATAGAAAGCTTTGTCGTTATATCCGGCCGGCTCTTCGTAATCATCGTCGTTGGAGGATTCCTCGGAAGTGTTGATGGTGTAGAAGGTCATGGACTTGTGGGTGCTGTAATCTTCTGGAACGAAGATATCTCCCCAGTCATCGTCTAAGGCATCGAAGCCATCTTCGGCGGTGGTGCAGCCAGAGCAATCATCCGCGGTGAAGATAAGGAAGAACTTGTCGCCGTATTTGGAAGTATCGATCTTGTCATATTCGCCATCGTAGGCATACTGGGTGTTGGTCCAGATATCGTCGATGATGATATCGGCTTTAGTATCGTCTCCATCGACTCCGGATGGGAGCTGCCCTTCAAGGGACTGCTTCTGAGAATTGAAGAAGGTGCCGGCGGCGCCGTAGCCCCAGCTGTTCACCCATTCAGTGATGTATGGGATGGAGAAAATGACGGCGAAGATAGCGCCGACGATAAGCAATGGTTGAACCCATGCGGTTTCTTTGATCCAGCGCCAGACTTTAACGAAGAAGGCGCCAATGGCTTTTAAGATAATCATCGATAAACCTCCAATTGAGCAATAGCAAAAATTTAGAGCGTTTGTATCTTACCACCCGAGAACATATACCGCAACTAGTCATTTATAATGACAAGAAGTCGCAATATCGCTTTAACGATACGAAAAATAGTCTATAATGACGCCATGCATTTCAAGACCAAACTGAAAAGAGCCAAGTTCAAAGCCACCAACTGGCTATACGATCACCCGCTAATAAAGAACATCCTCAAATGGATTGGAATTTTCTTCATTTCTACGATATCGGCTATACTTTTCGCCGTTGGCTTCTCAGTCTTCCTCGACATCGTCAAGGCCGATGGGACCACGGATACGATCGTGTCCGGGGGTGTGTCAGGCTTATGTCAAACGGTGGTTTTAATCCTCCGTTTGTGTGGTCTCAAAATCAACGATTCCCACCTTGCAATTTCTATCGCATATTTTGTTATCAATGTGCCTTTGATTATCGTTGCCTGGCTTAAGATCGGACGTCAATTTGCCATCTTCACCATCATCAACGTAATCGAATCTTCCGTCTTTGTTAAACTCATCAATGTCGACATGATTCCTGAACTTCAGGAAATCATAACTTATGTTTCCGATTACGGCGGCGGTTTGCTTGGTCGTGCGGTGCTCGGTGGCGTGTTCGTGGGTTTATCCTGCGCGATTGTCTTCCGCATGGACACCTCGACCGGTGGCGTGGATATCGTGGCCTATGCGATTTCCCTTAAGCGTTCGACCTCGGCTGGCAAATATTCTTTCATCATCAACGGAACGAACCTCGTTCTCTTTACCTTCTTGTCTTTCGTTCAGGTTGGCTGCGATTTGAATGCCGCCTACCCTCAGATTTGCAAGATGCTATATTCTATCGTCTATCTCTTCGTGCAGATGTTAATTGTTGATGCAATCAACAAACGTAACAAGAAAGTCAAACTTCAGATTACTACTGAAGACGAAACCATCGGTGATATCCTTATCGATTGCGTCCCACATGGTGTCACTGTTGGAAAGGGCAAAGGTCTCTTCTCTGGTAGAGAGAAATTCATCTATACGATGATTGTCTCCTACTACGAAGTCTCCCACGTCGTTTCCATCATCCAAAAAGAGGATCCAACAGCGTTCGTCGAAA
>CAYPED010000084.1:0-4280 GCA_964409745.1 uncultured Staphylococcaceae bacterium
CAATTGGCCGTTATTATATAGGTTGCAATTGCCTTCCCCGTAAAGAGGGTCACCGATCACCGGATGACCGATGTAATCCATATGGACTCTGATTTGGTGGGTACGGCCCGTCTTCAATTCAAGGGACACGAGCGTGCAGTCATTATACGGATAACGTTTCTCAACGTGGAAGAAAGTAATGGCTTCCTTATCGTCGGTCCCGTTGACGGCGAACCTAGTCGGCCTTCTTGGGTCCTTTCCGATGGGCGCGTCAATCTTTGCATCGTTTTCGTCAATTATACCTTTGACCAAAGCGATGTATTCTCTATGCATCGAGTGATCGGCTAACTGAGCTTGAAGGTAACGCAGAGCCTCATCGTTTTTGGCGACGACCAATAATCCCGAGGTGTCTTTATCGATGCGATGGACGATGCCTGGGCGGACAGCGGCTGTGCCAGTTGCGAGATTTTTCTGCTGATACAAAAGGGCGTTGACCAAGGTTCCGGAAGCGTTCCCGTTTCCAGGGTGAACGACCAAGCCTTTTTGCTTATTGATGACGATGATGTCGTTGTCCTCGTAAATGATGGAAAGAGGGATATTTTCTTCCTTCAGCGTTAGAGGTTCTTCGGTAAATAATTGGTAGTTTACAATGTCGCCATTCTTTACACGATAACTTGGCTTTTGCTCTTTTCCATTAACAAGTGCCTTATTTTCTTTGATTAAGGCTTGCACCTTGCTTCTGGTCGGGGCTGCGCCAAGTGAGAACAAGACCTCATCGAGGCGTTTTCCGGCTTCGGACTCAATCTTGATTTCCATTCTGATTTTCCTTACTCGCACCGCTCTTATCGTCGGTGTTAGCATTCTCTATTTTCTTATTCTTCTCGGCGAATTCCTGATCCTTCTTTTTGGACTCTTTGACACTTCTGACAATCATCACCACGATTAGCATCGCGATGCCGACAACCAAGGAAGCATCAGCCACGTTGAAGGATGGGAACGGGTTGAGGACACTGTTCGCGGCAGCCTCCGGGCCACCAGCTAAATAGAATTGCAAAAAGTCAATGACACCATAAGGTCCTTGGCCTTCTGGGAAGAAGTAGCAAGCTCTATCGATGAGATTGCCCACCGCTCCGCCAAAGACAAGCATCAAGGAAGCGTTCATGACTTTGGATTCTTTCTCGACTCCGTTTCTCCAAATAAAGTAGAAGACCAGAGACATCACCAACGAGATGATGATGAAGATGATTCTGCCCCAAATGTTGCCGGCACCTAAGGACCAAGCGGCCCCGGTGTTATGAGAAAGGGTGAAATAGAAGAAGTTTTTAATGACTTCCACCGGCTTTCCTTCGGTCAAACAGACTTCGGCGGTCCATTTGGTGGCCTGGTCGACTAAGATGATGAGAATTCCGAGCCAAAGGAAAGAAGAGAAGAATAAGGTCTTATTCCATTTGATCTTCCTAAAGAGCTTCTTGAACTTTTCCATCGTTATTTACCTAAGACCTTCTCGCAACGTTCGCAGAGATGGCCTTCCTCGTGGATATGGGTGATGCGAATATTACGGCATCTATCGCATTTCTCGCCTAAGGCTTTCTTTACCATGGCCTTATTCTCGCCTAAGGAGACATCGACCTTGGAAACGCCAAACAAACGGGCGATTTCTTCGTCTTCTAAGCCTTTGAGGAGTTCGTAAAGCTTCTCGTTGGATAAGCTTAAATCCAGCTCCGCTTCACCAGAAGCCCCATATTCGCCTTTGGCTCTTCCCTCTTCGAGGGACTTTAAAGCCAAGTCTCTAATTTCCATAAAGGAAGCATAGAATTCGTCGACGTCTTTCACATATTCGGAAGTGACTTCTGGGAAGGATTCCAATTGAGGGGATTCCTTATGTTCGCCAGGCAAGGCGAAATAGACCTCTTCCATGGTGAATGGGAGGATTGGGTTATAAAGCAAGCATAAATCCTTGCCTAATTGATATAAGACATATTGGACGGCTTTTCTACGTGGGGAATCCACGGCTTCGCAGTAAAGGATGTCCTTGGCGAAGTCTAAATAGAAGGAAGAAAGATCGACCATGAAGTTTCCTAACTTGCCAGAAGCGCCGGCGAAGCTATAGGAGTCGTAGTCTTTCCTGACCGCGGCGATAAGTTGTTCCAATCTGCCTAAGGTCCAACTATCGATGGCCCATAATTTCGGGGCTTTCTCTGGGACGATGTATTCTTTCTCGCCATCTTGGAGGTTACCTAAAATGAAACGGAAGGTATTTCTGATCTTTCTATACTGGTCGGAGATGGTGGTGATGATGGATTCGGAGATTCTAACATCGGCTTCATAGTTGACCGAAGCGGCCCACAAACGAAGGATGTCGGCGCCGAATTGGTTGGCAATCTTGGACGGGTCAATACCGTTTCCGGCCGATTTGGACATCTTTTGCCAGTTGTCATCCATGACCCAACCATGGGTTAAGCAAGTCTTAAATGGAGAGACTCCATTAACCGCGGTTGAAAGGATCAAAGAAGCGTTGAACCAACCTCTATATTGGTCGTTGCCTTCCAAATAAAGATCCGATGGATACGGCATATTCCTTTCTTGGAGGACGCCATTCCATGAGGAACCAGAGTCAAACCAGACATCCATGATGTCGGTTTCCTTGGTGAACTTTCCATTTGGGGATTTCTCGGACTTATAGCCTTCTGGCAACAACTCGGTGACCGATTTGGTCCACCAAGCGTTGGAGCCTTCTTTGGCGATGATGTCTCTGATATGGTCAAAGACTTCTTTCTTGACGATTGGGGTTCCGTCTTCTTCGTAGATGATAGGAATTGGAACGCCCCAAGCTCTTTGACGGGAGATGCACCAGTCCAAACGGTCTTTGATCATATTGACCATCTTCTGCTCGCCCCAAGCCGGTTCCCAATGAATCTTATGGATCTCATCGAGCAATTTCTCTCTGATTGGGGAGATGGAACAGAACCATTGCGGGGTGGCTCTGAAAATAACTGGCTTATGGGTTCTCCAATCGTGTGGATAGGAGTGGACGATGTCGATTTCTTTTAGCATCACGCCTTTTTCGGAGAGCATGTCGACCACCTTGTTGTTGGCGTCTTCATAGAATAAGCCAGTAAGTGGGTCGTTCTCTCCCAAATTCATGTAGCCTCTTTCATCGACTGGGCAGAATGGCTTGATGCCGTATTTAAGGCAGACGTTGAAGTCGTCTAAACCATGGTCCGGTGCGGTATGAACGCAGCCGGTTCCGCTATCGTCGGTGACGAAAGATCCGCATAGAATCGGGGAATATCTATCATATAAAGGATGCCTGGCTTTCGCGTTTTCCAATTGCTCGCCTTTGAAGGATTTGATCAATTCTAAGGTCTTGAAGCCTAAGGTTTCCTTTAAGGAATCGGCTAAAGACTTAAGGAAGACGAAGTCGCCTTTCTCGGTATGGAAATAACCGTATTCGAAACGTGGGTTGACGGTGATGGCTTGGTTGGCTGGGATGGTCCAAGGGGTAGTGGTCCAGATGATGATTTTGGCATCAGATGGCAATAAGCCATTGGATTCCGGCAAATCGAAGGAAACATACATTGTACGGGCTTCGACGTCCTTATATTCGACCTCGGCTTCCGCTAAAGCGGATTCGCTGGATGGGGACCAATAAACTGGCTTAACACCTTTATAAATCAATCCCTGAAGGGCCATGGAGGCGAAGACATCGATTTCCCTGGCTTCGAACTTCGGGTCCAAAGTGATGTATGGATGATCGTAATCGCCTAAACATCCCAATCTATGGATTTGGGCTTTCTGACGTTCGACTTGGGTCTTGGCGTATTCCTCGCATTTGGAACGGAACTCGGCTACCGAGATGGCTTTGCGGTTAACGCCAGACTTGGTGACCTTGACCTCGATTGGGAGACCGTGGGTGTCCCAGCCGAAAACGTATGGGGTCTTATAGCCTTCCATGTTTTTGGAACGGATGACGAAGTCCTTAAGGAGGACGTTAAGCATATGCCCGCAGTGGATGTCGCCATTGGCGTATGGAGGGCCATCATGCAAGCAGAATTCCTTATCCCCTTTCTCGTTCATCTTATGATAAAGGTCGATGGTATCCCATCTTTCCAATAGTTTCGGTTCTTTTAAGATCAAATTGGCGCGCATATCGAAACTGGTTTTCGGCATGAGCAACGTATCTTTGTAGGACATAATGTTCCTCCTAATAATAGAAAAGCGTCCATCCTAAGGACGCTTATGGCGCGGTACCACCTTAGTTCGGGATATTTCCCGCCCTCAAGACCTCGTTAACGGGAGGC
>CAYPED010000085.1:0-2853 GCA_964409745.1 uncultured Staphylococcaceae bacterium
TCTTAAGTTATGTTCAGAACGTTTCGGCTGACACTCAAACCGTGACCGCCGCCTTATCTAGCAACCGCTTGGCGGACGATGGTCCATGGGCCAACGAATGCAAAGCCTTGGGCGATTTGACCGATTCGGTGGTCAACCTTTCGGCTAGCACCACAAGCTTCGATCCAGCCGCTTTCTTCAAAGATTCTAGTGGCACTTTATTGCCAGAGTCCGAACGTTTAGCCAAGAGACAGGCTTTATATGAAGTCATCTCCGCCGCTAACGAATCTAAGATTCTCTATCACTTCTTGCCGAAGATCATCGAAACCGGCATCGACAGCGTCGCTTCTTCTTTGGATGCTGGCTCTGCCGTTCCTAACTACTATTACATGGGCAAAGGCGTCAATGCCGAAGCCTATGGTGACGATGAAATCGATAACCTTTCTTGGGTTATTTACTATGCCGCTTCCGTCGATATGACGGCGGATGTCGCCGATATGGACGCCGATGCGGTTTCCAATATTTTGGCTTGTTTAGCTAAATCCCACGTCTTCAATAGCACCGCCACGACTGGCGAGAACACCTTCTTCCAAGGCGTCATGGGCTCGGTCTTTGGCAAAGCCGAAATCGCTGACGATTATTACTACGCTTCGAACCCAAAGGATAATCCGACTTATAACTCCGATGCGACTTATACGAATGCCAAAGAAAAAGGCATAAAGATGGTTGGCGAATTCTTCCCGGCCATGTCCAAGACCGCTTCTTGTTCTTCTCAGATTAACCTCGATCTTTTGACTGGTGATACCTATTCCTTCAAGACCTTGATTAAAGCCATCCAGGCTAACAGCACTGCCTACGACCAGATGATGGCGGGCGATCTTATGTCCTTGGATTCCTCGGTCATCGAGACCCTTGGCAAGGAATTGGCCAACAACAAGATCTTCTCCGATATGTTGGTGAATGCCTTAGGCAAGACCTTTGATTCTGGATTTACTAGCTCTGATATCGATATGACCAACGCCAATCCGTATTACTGTTACTGGTTGGCGGACGATGGTTCGGTTAAGCCAAACACCGAAGAACCAGACTTCACTAAGACCATCACCGATTCGGAAATCGAGCTTTTGGCGGACTTCGTCCCACTTTATAACGCTAATTCCTCATTGTTCGATGATATGAGTTCCATCTCTATCACCGATACGACCATTTCTACCATCAAAGACATCTTAACGATGCTTAATAGTTCTTATATCTTCCACGAAGGCAAAGCCTGGGATCAAATGGGCAATAAAACCACTACTTCTTGGCAGAGCGATCTCACCGTCTTCGAGCAAGTCTATGGTTTAATCATCAAAGAAGCTGGTTTGCACGATTATAACTACAACGCTACCTTCGATGAGGCGATGTATAAGGACGCCACCAACAAGATGCATAGTTACATCAAAGCCTTCACGGCTGGCACTTTGAGCTCCTCTCATAGTGGTAACTGGCTAAGCGAAATCAACGCTCTTACCAGCGATGATAACGGTGGTGGTCTCCTTAAGACCTTACTCGATTTGGGCGTTGTTGGTTCCAGTGGCGTTTCCATCGGTTCTATCGATTTCACCACCTACGCTCCAACTGATTTATCCAAGTTCTTCAAGGCTTTGAACGCCATTGATGTCGTTAAGGATGTTGTCCCATACGAAGTCATGAGTTTATTGGACGATACGGCTTCCTTCAATGTATATAGCAGCATCTCCTTCGACATCAATACGACTGCCAATTACGATTCCTCGGCTTTTGCCGAAATCGGTCTCTATTCTTCTTTGACGATTGATGGAAGCGGAACCATTACCGTGTCCGCTACCTCCGATAACGTCAACTGGTCGACTATCTATTCTGGCGATGCTTCTTCAGCCGGAACAATCAACTTGAAGAGCGCCAAAGCCTTCAAAGTTGAATTGGCCGATGGCGCCACCCTCAATGCCATCAAAGACGTCACCGTCGACACCGCCACTTATTTCCTAACTCAGGAAGAATACGGCAAAGACGGTGGGGCCATCGATTCCTTGATCAAGGTCTTGAACGCCTTATATGTCACCAATGGCAATTCCTATCCGACTATCGATACCTCTTCCAGCGAATGCACCGATAAGTTATTGGCCGTCTTCCCGGACTTGCTCAAGTTCTTGAATGACGAGAACGGTTTCTACACCCGTGCTTATGATGACAATATGAAGCTTGTGACTGGCGGAGAGTCCTTCTTGAGCCGTGACATCTTCATGCGCAACGTCATGAAGTTCAATTACGAAGATAACGGCTCTACCTTCGTGATGGATTTGGGTGCTCGTATCAACAATTCCTACAAGGGAATCCATGACATCTTCGAATCCGAGTCTTATTCCTCTGACACCGAAGGCGCTTGGTTCACTTCTTATCTCAATGACACTTGTGAAGTCGAATATTTCTTGGATGGCCACGCCGGCACCATCACGGTTGGTTCTAAGAGCCTTCCTGAATATTTGACGATGGTCGAGGGTTTGTCTAACTACAAGAAGTCCGGCACCGAGGAGCTCTTATTCACTTACATCGCCGAGAACGCTTCTACGTCCTTATTCGGCTCGGAGATTATTTCCAATATGGGCCGTGCCTTCCTGGAAGACACCGTCGAATATGCGACTACCGGCACATATTTCTCCGCTTTGGCAACCAATGCCCCAGGGGATGATGCCTTGAGAAAGACCGCTTCCGAGAACGCCGTCACGGCAAATCCGACATACAAAGAAGATTTCAATGTAGTCAAGAATTCCAAAGACTTGACCGCCTTAGACAATATGCTTAAGGCTACCAAAGCCTATGGCTTCAAAGCCATCATCAATTCCACAACCGACG